>DASZUP010000762.1:0-1518 GCA_035547635.1 Pirellulales bacterium | reverse complement strand
GGCCCGCCTCGACTTCAATGATGGCGTCGTCAGTGTCGGTCAGCCCGAAGGCAATGCTACCTGCCGAAACTGCCTGCGCTACCTGCTTGTTGCCGGGAAAGACCTGCACGTCGTTGGCCTTCATATCGCGAAACAGCCGGCTGGCTTCCTGCGGCCCCAGCTCGGCGAACAAACAGGCGACGTGCGTGGCCGTCGTGCCGAACAGCGGCTTGGCCAGCCCGCATCGTCCGCGCCACTTCTCGTCGGCCAGATCTTTAATTGAGTCAGGCCGCTCGTCTTCGGACATCGCCTCGGTATTGACCAGCAGCACGCGAGCCCGAGCGGCGAAACCGTGCCAGGTTTCGTCAGCAGAGCGAAACATCTTGGGATAATCGTCGGCGTTTTTCGGACGATAGGCCTCGAGCACGCCTCGCTGCTGGAGCCGCAAGGTGTTCAGAATCTCGTTGTTCCAGAAAACGTCGCAGCGAGGTTCGTTCGCCTCGGCGATGATCGCCTGCGTCAGGCCGACCGTCTTGGTTGATTCGACGTCGAACTTGGGCAGCGCGACAATGCCGGTATGCCGTTCGAACTGCTCCAGAATTGGGCGGGAGAACTCGGCGTCGAGCGCGGCATAGACGATCACTTCGCGTTCGTATCGCGGCGTGCAACCGGCGAGCGCGATCATTGCCGCGGCCAGCAAACCCGCCAGCGGCAGCCGTACCAGCCGCGGCGCCCGCGGCAAGGCATCGAGCGGCAGCGTTTGCACGGAGAGGAACAGCGTGTGGGCGAACATGAAGCCAGGTTTCCTTGTGAATGTCCAATCGCCCCTGTGGGCAGGCCTTCGAAATGCCCCCGCTCATAGATCGCCAATTTTCGCTGCAGAACGCCGTATCTTCGCCGGCGCATCGGCGCGATAGACGTGCTCACAATGAACGCGGAACATGCTTACCCGCTCGGCAAGCCTCGCGTGAAAGCATGCCACCCTGAGAAACCGCCTTCAACCCAAATGTGGCAAAATCACGGCTGGTAATCCGGCATCCGGTATTCAGGGCACGCGGGATTCAGAGATCATTGAGCTGCGCCGCTTCGCCGCCGCTCACGGTGCCCAACGCACGCCAGATGATGCCGTTGACGCCATTGTTGACGAAACGCACGCTGCCGTCGACCATCATCGCGTTGACGCCTTGCGGATGATAGCTGCGAGCGCTGATGGCGCCGAACGTCGGCCCGCCTTGCTCCTCGTTCGCCCCTTGCACGTCCATATCCATGCTCAAGTCGGGCGTGCCGAGCGTGACCGAGTTCGGCGGCCAGGCGGTCGTGAAGCCGGTCGCATGGCCATTGCCGTCCGACCATTCCGTATGCCCTAAGGCATAAAACCGGCAGCCGCCCAGGTATTCCGGCGCCACGGTGAGATAATCGGCGGAAGGCGGCGGAATGTTATTGGGATTGTTGACGTTTGAAAGCTGAGCGTTGTCGCAAATGTAGGTCGGCTGGTAGCTCTTGACTTCAGAGATGGCCAGCGACTGGCTCAAACCATCG
>DASZUP010000761.1:0-5105 GCA_035547635.1 Pirellulales bacterium | reverse complement strand
CACCAGCGCCGCCGGCTCGAAGCCCGAGGCCATCGCCGCTTTCGAGCAGGCGCTGGCCGCGTTCGAGGAATTGGTCGACGAGCATCCCGAGTCGGCTCAATACCGCGGCGACTTGGCGCTGGCCCATCGCAGCCTGGGCGTGCTGGAAGGCGAGCGGCGACGCTTCGACAAGGCGCGCGAGCATCTCGACCAGGCGTTGGAGATCGTGCAGCGGCTCATTGCCGAACAGCCCGGAAAGGCGGAGTGCCAGTACGACCTGGCGGAAACCTGGCGGGCGCTGGGCGACGTGCAATTGCAACAATCGCTGCACGGCGCTGCGATCGAGAGCTTTGAACAGGGCGCTGAACTGGCGAGAAAACTGTTGCAAGCCGCAGACTCAACGGTCGCCTATCGCCGCTGCCTGAGCCGCTGCGATCGCGGCTTATCGGCAGCGCATCTGGCCCACGGACAGTTGGCTGAAGCCCTCGCTGCCGCCCTGGAAGACAAGCGGCTGTGGCGCGGCGAACCGCACGAACTGTTCGCCGCCGCTTGCGTGCTGGCTCGTTGCGCCGCGGCTGGCAAGGAGGCGAAACTCGCTCGCCAGGTGGCGCTTGAAACCAAGCAAACGCTTGCGGAAGCCGTTGCCGCCGGCTTCCACGACCGGAAACAATTCGAAGGACAGCCGCAATTCGCCGTCGTATTGAGCCAAGCCGACTATCGGGCGTTGCTCGAACGATTCGACGCCGCTTCTTCCCCGTAGCGATCATTGCGCCTGCATCGATGAATGGCTCGGCTTCCACATTCATGGAGGCCGTCACTCTTTGTCACTCGGAACGTTCAGCGAAACGCGCCCGCATCAATACACTGATCGCTTCCGGGACCATTGAGGCGGTCTGACGACATCGAGGAGTTTGCGGCGAAATTGAACCAATGGGCGCCTCGTACGACGCGCCTTTGCGACTCGGGCGGCAGCAAGCGACGGACGTCCGGAACGCGGGTCCAGTGCAGCTGCGGGCGGTAATGGTGCTCTTGGTGGTAGCCGTTGTTGAACCACACGAAGTTATAAAGCGGGTTGTAGCAGCTCACGGAATCCGTCTGGCGATTGCCTGGCGCCGCCCCATGGTGTTCGAGATAGTTCTCGGCCATCGCCGCCGCGTTTCCAAAGAACCAGACGGGGAGATAGAAGCACAACAAGCCGCGAAAGTTGATCGTCGCCAGTACGACGAGCATGGCGCCCAGCGTGGCCAGCTCCCAGGCCACGTTGCGCAGCACTCGTCGACGTCGCGCTTCGCGCAGCAGCAAACGGAAATCCGAGCGAAAGTACCCCAGCAACGCGTAGCTTACGATGCTCTCTTCGTGCTTGGGCGGCCGCCCATAGCGCCAGGTCGACGTGAAGTCGTTTGTCGTTCCCGTGCGCGGATCGGGCAGATCGTTGTTGTACTTGTGATGGTGCAGGTGATGAAGGCGATACAGCGTCTGCGACCCGCCCAGCAGTAGCGAGTTGATCAGGCTGAAGACCGCGTTCAACCGCCGACTGCGGAAGAACGGGTTGTGGATGAAATTGTGCGCCGTACATTGGAAGTTCGTGCACATCAAAAAGACGGAGATCGCCGCCAGCCCCAGGGTCACGCTCCAAGGGACGCCGCCGCAGGTCCAGGCTCCATACAGCAGGACAGCCAATTGCACGCCGGCCATGGCCGCCAGCAGGCTGTCGAGCCGGCTGTGAGCAAAAAGGCCAGTACGCGGTTGCTTTGCCAGCGGGCGAGTCGCGATTTCGCGGTCAGTCTCGACGGAGCGGGGCGCGATCATGGAAGGTGAAGCCCTGATTTTTTGTGAATTGCGGAATACTTGGAAATTGCGGAGCGCGTGGAATCGAACCAATAGTGGCCGCTCGTGCGGCGGACGGCGCTGATTGAGCCCGGCGGGCGTCATTCGACGGCGGCGTCGCTCGGAACGAGCACGTTACGGATCTCTCCGATGCCGGTCCAGAGCATCTGCCGCCGATAATGGGTCAGCCGCCGTGACCAGTTAAAGCCGGCGAGTTCTATCAGGGGGGCACTCGTCTCGTGGAACAAGCTGAGCTGCCAGATGCAGCTTTCGCGGCCCCATGTCGACGCCGGCGGAAAACTCCAAAAGGCAAAGCTGAGGCTAGCGCTTGACATTGCTTTCCAGGGCGCCTAATCTCAAACCCACAACCGGCGGCCAACCGGGAACAGGGCGCCAGTGAGCGAAGAGGCTAAGTAGGTCGGTTCGTTTTTTGCCTCACGAACGGGAGCACCCATGTCCTTCTTCGCCGTGCGCGGTCGTCGCGCGCTAAGCCGTCGCTTGCTCGTAGGTTTCTTGGCCAAGACACGCTTGCACCACCAGTTCCAGCCCAAGCTGCTGAGGTTGGAAGACCGATTGTTGCTCAGTGGCACGCCCGTGGGCGGCTATTTGGCCCAGCCGGGGCACACCATGAGCGATGATGGCCGGTACGTTTTGTTTGGAGCCAGCGGACAGGTGTTGCCAGGCGTCAACGGCGGCGTGTTCGTGAAGGACATGCAAACCGGGGCCGTGAACCGAATCGACGTTACGCCTACGGGCGCTGCGGCCAACGGCGAGTCGTTTGAGGGAACCCTTTCCGCCGACGGACGCTACGCGGTGTTTAACAGCACCGGAACCGATCTAGTTGCGGGGGAAAACAACACAAACGGCGATGGAAACGTGTTCGTGCGAGACTTGGTCGCGAACACGACGACACTTGTGAGCGTCAACGACACCGGTACGAGCACCGGCGCGGGCACTTCCTTTGCCGCCTACATTACACCCAACGGCCGGTACGTCGTATTCCAAAGCACCGCCCGTGATCTGGCGCCCAACGATCCCAGTCCCAGCGGCAGCGACCAGGTCTACGAGCGCGATCTTGCGACCGGCAAGACCGTACTCGTCACGACGGGAGTCGACCCCCGCGCTTTCGATGGCGGCTATTACGACCAAACTCGGCCCGCCGTGAGCGACGACGGCAACTCGATCGCCTTCACAACCGCCGATATTGATATTGGCAATCGCCGTAATGTCTATCTGAGAAACGTGAGTGCCGGCACGACGACTCTGCTGAGCGTCAGTGATAACTCGTATCAATCCGGCGGCAACGAAGACTCCTCGTCGCCGGCTATTTCGGCGGACGGCAAATTTGTCGCCTTTTCGAGTTGGGCAAGCAATTTGGCGCCGACGCAAACGGTCGCTCAATACAACGTTTATATACGCAATCTCAACACCAATACGACGAGTGTCGTCAGCCTCGACAACAACGGCGCCGCGCTGGGCGGCGGCACGGATTCTTGGGGTTATCCGGAAGCGCCCGCCATCAGCGCGGACGGCAGCCGCGTGGCCTTTTCCAGCAGTACTCCTCTGACCGCTGGAGAAACGAGCGCACCGGGCGGGTATGTCTACGTGCGCGACCTGACGACCAATACCACCTATCAGGCCAACATCAATAGCAACGGAGCCCAACCGGCGCCCTACGGCTTCGCTCAAGCCCCGCAGCTCAGCCCCGATGGCCGATATGTCCTGTTTCAGAGCTTTGACAACGGGCTGGTCAGTCAGGCAAACGGCAGTCCGAACTACTGGCACCTGTTCGAGCACGATCTGTCGACCGGCACGACGACGTTGATTGACGTGAACGATACGGGCGCCGCGAGCGGGAACGCCAGCAACGACTCTCTCTCTCCCACCTTGACGCCCGACGGAAGGTACGTCGACTTCAACAGCCCGGCCAGCGACCTGGTTCCTGGTGACACCGACGGCAAAGTTGACGTTTTCGTTCGCAATGTGGTGGGTGGCACGACCACTGTCGTCTCAAGCCAGATCCCGCTCCCGAACGCGAATCCGGGCGGACCGTACGCCGTTGATGAGGGCGGCAGCGTGACGCTCGACGGCACTCAATCGACGGCCGTCAGCGGCGATTCGATCGTCAACTACGAATGGGACTTCAACTATTCGCCCGGCGGCACGTTCAACGTTTATGCCACAGGCCCAACCGTCGCCTTTTCAGCAAACGAGGAACAGGCAACGCACAACGTGGCCCTGCGAGTGACCGACCAGTACGGCTTGCAGTCGATTGCAACGACCACGCTGACGGTGACCGAAGAGCCGCCGCTGGCCGACGTTTCCGGACCGTCGAGCGGCGTCGCCGGCCAGCCTCAAATGTTTACATTCACTGCGAGCGACGCCACGCCGGCGGAGCAGGCCGGCCCCTATACTTACAACATCGACTGGGGCGACAACTCTCAACAAACGATCTCCAGTAGCCAGCTCAGTATCGCCGTCGATCACAGCTTTTCCGTGGACGGCGCGCACGTCGTGCAGGTTTCCATGACTGATGCAGACGGTGATAGCACCTCCGCTACAGCCAATACGCAGATCACCATCCTCCCAGTGCAACTGCAAAGCGGCACGCTCGTCGTGGGCGGCAACAACATTATCTTGCAGGCTGCGGACGCCAATGGCGGCATCAGCGTCACGGTCAACGGCAATCCGGAGGGAGTCTTCAATCCAACAAGCCAGATCGTGGTCTACGGTTTGGCGGGCGGCGACACGATCCAGCTCGAGCACGCCAAGATCGGCCGCCACAAGGTCGATATCACCGTGCCCGCCGTAATTTTCGGCGGCAACGGCGGTGATACCATCGACGCGCGCGGCAGCTCGGCCAACAACGTGCTGGTGGGCGGACTGGACAATGACCTCATCTACGGCGGCTCCGGCCGCGACTTACTGATTGGCGACGGCGGCGCTGACACGCTCTCCGGCGGCAACGGCGACGACATTCTCATCGGCGGAACGACCGCTTACGATTCGAATCTGGCGGCGCTCGACGCCATCATGGCCGAGTGGGGCCGGACCGACATTTCTTATCGGCAGCGCATTGCCGATCTCGAGGGCGCCGCGTCAGGCGGCCTGAATGGCCAGTACGTTCTCAATGCGGCGACGGTGCATGACGACGGCGCCAGCGACCAGCTCGTGGGCGGCGGCGGCCAGGACTGGTACATCGCCGGCGCCAACGACGTGGTGGCCGGCAAGAAGCATAACGAGATCGTGACGACGATCTGATCCGCCAATGTTCTATAACCGATTGTGGCGCCGTACCT
>DASZUP010000760.1:0-6723 GCA_035547635.1 Pirellulales bacterium | reverse complement strand
GGTTGAAGCTTACGACTCGCGAAAAATCGAGTCCTTCTTCGCGGTGCATCCGGATCAATTCCTGGTACATGCCCAGCGGCGTACTGCCGGTAGCCAGGCCCAAGACGCACGTCGGGCGGCTGCGGACCAGTCTCGCCACGAATTGGGCCGCCGTGCGGCTCGCGGTTTCAGGGTTCCGCTCGACAATCACTCGCATTTGCGGTCATTCTCCGAAGCATTCATGAAATAACCGGCATTTCTTTTTGCCAAACTTGGTTGTAGTTCAAAACCTGCGGCGGTGCAAAATGCCAGCCGCAGCGACTCGTCTAGGACGAGTTCTCTCGGTTGCCTATAATCTCGCTTCCCGCACGGCCCTGGCGACGCCCCGGGTCAACAAACCAAGTTCGCAGCTCATTCGGCAAGGGAGTTCCGATGCGCAAGATCGCGATCATCAACCAGAAGGGGGGCGTGGGAAAGACCACCACGGCCGTCAATCTCAGTGCGGCGCTGGCCGCCGCCGGGCAGCGAGTCTGCCTGACCGATCTGGATCCGCAGGCTCACGCGACCTTGCACCTGGGCATTGAGCCGGGCCGAGAAGGCGGCTCCGTTTACGACGTGCTGGCAGGAGACGCCAGCCTGGCGGCCGTACGCCGCCAGGTGGCTGATAACCTGGCGGTCGTCGGCTCGCATCTCGATCTCGCCGCCGCCGAGGTGGAGTTGGCGGGCGTCGTGGGCCGCGAGTTGATCCTGCGCGACAAGCTGGAAGAAGACGCCGAAGAGTTCGACTATTTGTTCATCGACTGCCCGCCGTCGCTGGGCATTCTGACCCTCAACGCGCTGGCCGCCGTCGACGAAGTGTTCATTCCGCTGCAACCGCATTTCCTTGCCCTGCACGGTTTGAGCAAGCTGCTGCAGACGATCGAAGTGGTGGCGCGGCGCCTGAACGCGAATTTGAAGCTTTCCGGCGTGGTGCTGTGCATGTTCGAGTCGGGCACGCGCCTGGCCACCGAAGTCAGTCACGACGTGGATATCTTTTTCAGCCAGTGCCGCGGCGGCAAGACGCCGTGGGCCGCGGCGCAACCGTTTCAAACTCGTATCCGCCGCAATGTCCGCCTGGCCGAGGCGCCGAGCTTCGGGCAGTCCATTTTTCAGTACGCTCCAGGCTCAGCCGGCGCCGAGGATTACAACCGCCTGGCGCTCGAAGTACTCGAGCAATTCGCCGCAGACCCGGCGGCCGCCGAGCAGTACGCCTCGGTGCAGAGCGACTGAGCGGATTGAGTTGATGGACGCGCCGACGCGGTCGGCGCGCTTGCTCGCACGCATATTCTGTCGTCCGAGCTGAGCGGGCGTCGGCCAGCTTCACGCCGCGCTTGCACGCGCCGGATTTCGACGCAGCCGGCGATTCCGCGGTGCGGAACGGGGCGCAGCGCGCTGGGCCGGTTTCAAAGACGGCTCGGCGCCCGATCTCGCCCCAACGCCCGCTTCTAAGGGCGCGCACATGCTTCGGTGCGCCGCACAGAGCCGCGAGTTCATTGCGGCGCGGACTCGCCGGAATGGACCGCGCTTAACGATTGTTCCGGCCCGTTTGGTTCGACGGCGTAAGCTGTCATTGCTATGTCGCTGACACGGCCCGCGCAAAGCTCTCGCTCTGCTCCGGTTGCGGCAGCGCCTGTCTGCAGAATCCCGCCCGCGGGCGTCTAAATCCAGAATCTCCCCGCTCTCGCGCGACGATGGAGATATTGACCGACGGGCGCTTGTTGGCCGCCTCGCGATGAGGCATTTCTTTCCGGACAATGGAACTGGCCGGAGAGCCGCGCCGCCCGAGAAGCAAGGGAACGGAGTCTGAACTAATGCGATTCACCTGCGCGCTGAGTATGACCGCGTGCCTGTTGCTGGCCGGCCCGAACGCGTGGGCCCAAACGGCCGTCTACAACAGTCCTGGGTTGCTGCCGATTCCGGCGACGCGCCCCCCTGCGATTTCTACGAGCCAACCGGTGCGGCCCGTAGGCCCCGGCTACGGCGCCTCGCCTTACGAGGCGGCGCCGCAGAGCGCCGGTGTTTATGGCGCTCGGCCCGTCGGTTGGCGACCGGGCTCGTTCATCAACCAGGGACGGCCCGGCCCGGTCTCTCAGCCGCGCGCGAGCAATGCGGAAAACATTTGGGGCGAGCAGGTTCCAGCGGCGGATTCCGAAGGGCTGTGGGCCGAGCAAGGTCCGCCGACCATCCCCAATTCGCAACCCGAGCTGAGCGGCCCGGTCAATGCGCCGGGCAATTGCCCTTCTTGCAACATGGGCGATTGCGCCACCTGCAACAGCCCCTTCGCCAATGCCTTGCAAGGCGAGCCCATCGCGCCGATCGCCATGCCCTGGGGCGGCGCGTTCCGGCCCTCGATGTGGTTCGGCTCGCTGGCGGGCATGATCCTGACTCGCGACAACCCGAACAAGTACTGGACCAGCTTCAACGTCAACAATGCTTACGACCAGACGTTGAACACCCAAGATGCGGCCGCCAATTGGGCCGGCGGCGGCCAGGTCATGTTCGGCCGCTGGTTCGGCTGCTCGTGCAATCCGATGTATGGTCCCGCCTATGGCGTGCAGTTCGTTTACTGGGGCGTGGCGCCGATGACCGGTTCGGCAAGCATTACCAACCCCAACAATATCTGGAACACGCCCATCAATCTGGGTTATACCGCCATCGGCAATCAACCCACGACCGACTTCTTTGACAACGCCTACGAACACCGCATTACGCGAAACGACCAGTTCTACAACTTTGAACTCAACGCGTTGCGGCGCGTGGCCTATGGACCTGGCGGTTTGATGTTCACCGGGCTGGCGGGCGCCCGCTTCTTCCGCTTCAACGAAACGTTGAGCTTCGGCTCCGTGGCCGGCGGACACCACTTTGGCGACGCGGGCGGCGCCTACGAGGCCTATTACGATACGCACGTCACCAATAGCCTGGCCGGCTTCCAACTCGGCGGACGCGTCGATTGGTTCGCCCTGCCGCGGTGGCGGCTGTACGCTCAGCCCGTGTTCGGCATCTTCGGCAACCACACGACGATTGACGCCAACGTCTACTCGGGTAATGGCGTACAGGGAAGCGTGCAGAATATCTTCAACACGAACGTCACCTCGCCGTTCCGGGTGCAATCGGCCAAGAACGGCATCGCGATGCTGGGACAGATTGACGTGGGGACGGGCTTCCAGATCACGCCGCGGTTCAGCGCCTTTGCCGCCTACCGCGTGATGGCGTTCAGCCGCATGGCCCTGGCCGACAATCAGATTCCGCCGTTCCTGGTCGACCAGGCCGCGATTCGCGACATCCAGACCAACGGCAACCTGATCCTGCACGGCGTCGTCATCGGCGGGATGTACAACTACTAGTCGCCCGGAGCCGATGGGCGGCTGAGAACGGTAAGCTGCCGAGCGGTCGAAAGGAAAGCCTTGCTTCCGGTCGAATCGCTCGGCGGCAAGGCGCCGCTCAGACGATGATTTCCGTCAAGGCCCTGAATTCCGGATCGGACCGCAGCGAATCGAAGTCGGGCTCGTCATGGATCATGTCGCGGAAATTGGGATCCATGGCGATCGCCCGCGACAGGTTGTTCAGCGCCAGTTCCTTTTTGCCCGCCAGGCTCCAATAACAAGCCAGGTTGTACGGCACGATGGCCTCGTCCGGGGCGACCTCTTCGCCGCGCTGCAAGGCATCGATGGCCAGGTCGAGTTGGCCCGTCCGCTTGTAGCACCAACCCAAGGCGAGCCAGACTCGCAGGTTGCTGGGCTGCAGATCGGCCGCTTGCTCCAGCGGAACCAACGCGTCGTGATAGCGTTCCAAGGCCCTTAAAGCCTCGCCGGTCAGGTAAAGCTGCTGACCGCGGAAAGTTCCCGCCTCCTTCAAGCGGTTCAAGACCTCGAGCGCCGTCAAGGGCATATTGATTTCCAAATACCCTTCGACTTCTCGAAGAATCCGCTGAACTCGGATCCGGTTGCTTCCCGACACGGTTAGACGCCCTCTGCGTTGAACTCCCTTTGCGAATCTGACCCTTGAACACTTGCTATTCTACCCACAGGACATGCAAATCCCAAATGGCAACTGGCGCCGCGGGCCGCAAGTAGAAGAGGCGGCGAAGGTAACGTTGTTAAAGTTATTTCGCGAGACGCTTGGCCGTCGCGGGATGCGGGGCGGACGGGCCGCCGCTGGTCATGCGGCGGCAAATCTTCTGGTTTTTGCCGCCAAATCACGCTGCGCAAGCCTTTCCGCGCGGCGTCTCGTCAGGCGGTCGGCTGCGTCGACTCCTGATAGGAAGCGGCCAGTGATTTGGCGGGCGTTGCAATCTTCATGAGCGGCGCAAATTCGGCAAACTCATGATCGATCTTTTCGAGAAATTCTCCGATCGTTGGTCCGCCCGCTGGACACAACGCCTGAAATGCGCGCTCGAAGCGGTCGCATTCGTGCCAGGCGTCGTCGGCGCCGGCAGGCAGCAGCGCCGAGAGCGCCACGGCCAGTTGTCCGGGCGGCGTTCCCGGCGTATTGAGCATCTCGTCCAGCGTCGTATGGTGCTGGACCAGCGTAATGAATTCTTCAGGCAGGTTCCACTGTTGTCCCATGCGCGCCGCGGCATCGTAATGGGTCCAGCCGAATCGCTCCAGCTCCAGTTGCGAGAGCCGCACCTTGCCTTGCTCGCGCAATTCGAGCAGTTGGGCATATTCTTCCGGCAGTTGCTTGGCCAGCAGCGGCACGGCCATGTCTTGCAGCAGCGCCGCGGCAAACGGTTCCTCCGCTTCGCGCATGCCGAGCAGTTTGCCGAACGAGCGGGCGAATAATGCACGACGCAAGGAGTCTTGCCACAATGTCTTGAGATCGAACGGGCCGCACTTCGGGTTCGGCATCAGGCTGAAGACGGCGCTCCACAACGCAAAGTTCTTGATCGTGCGGATGCCGACCATGGTAATCGCCAGCTTGACGCTGGAGATCTCGCGGCTGAAGCCAAAATAGGCCGAGTTGACGAACTTCAGCACCTGTCCGGCCAGGCCGGGATCCGTCTCGATGGAAATGGCGAACTCGACGGGACCATTCTTCGGGTCTTGCGACAGCTCGAGCAGACGAATGGCGCTCTGAGGCAATGCAGGAAGTTGCGCTCCCTGCAGGATCTCATCGAGGTCGTACTGGAAATCAGTCGCTACGTCGGCCATCTTGTTTACCTAACTCAGAAACAACGCTTGATTTGGGATTGCGGGATCCGCCCATCGGAAGTGACCGCGGCAAGGCTTGAGCCCGCGACGATGTTTGGCACTGGAAAACTAGGTCATGCGGCGCATTTGGGCAAATTGCGAGTCGTCGCCCCGTCCAAAAATCGGGCCCGGCGCCGTTTCAGCCAAGGCATCCCGCTCAAACCGCAAACTTGAACCCCGCCATACCGCCCGATATGTTCGCTCTCTGACCAATCTTTCTGCGGAGCATTTTGATGAGTTCCATTGCTTTTATCGGGCTCGGCGCGATGGGGCGGCCGATGGCCCGCAATCTGTTGCGAGCCGGGCACGCCTTGACGTTCTGCTCGCGTCGAGCCGAAGTGGTTCGAGAATTCGAGGCGGCGGGAGCGCGGCATGCAACTACGCCGGCTGAAGCGGCCCGAGCGTCGGACTTTGTGATTACGATTGTCACGGCGGACAAGGAAGTTGAGGAGGTGACGCTGGGCCCGAACGGCGTGTTGGAGGCCGCAGCGCCGGGCAAGCTGCTGATCGAGATGAGTACGATTGCGCCGGCCACCGCCCGCAGGCTCGGCGAGCGCCTGCGCCAGGCGGGCATGAGCATGCTCGACGCCCCTGTCTCGGGCGGTCCCGGCGGCGCCGAAGCCGCCTCGCTGGCGATCATGGCGGGGGGAGAGGCGGGAGATTTCGAGCGGTGCCGGCCGGTGTTCGAGGCGCTCGGAAAGCACTTGTTTCACGTCGGTCCGCTCGGCGCCGGACAAACCATCAAACTGGTCAATCAGTTGATCGGCGGCGGCATCATGACGCTGATCGGCGAAGGCTTTGCCTTGGCGCGCGCCGCCGGAGCCGACCTGGAGACCATGGTCGACGTGGTCCGCGTTTCCAGCGGCAACTCGACGCTGTTCGAGGCCCGGGCGCGGAACTACCTGCTTGCCGACCAGTTCGCGCCTGGCTTCGCCACCGAATTGATGCACAAAGACCTGCGGCTGGCGATTCAACTGGCAGATTCGTTGCAGGTTCCGTTGCCCGTCTCCGCCGCTGCATTCCAACTCTACACGATGGCTCTGAACGAAGGACGCGGCGCCGATGACTTCGCCTCAGTCGCCAAGGTCATTGAGCGCGCCGCGGGATTAGCCGAAGACGGGCGACGCGAAGAGAGCAGGTAGATATGAGGCGGTGGGCCGCGCGGGACCGGCGTTTGGGCGTGCGGGTCGCTCCGGTTCCCGTCAGCTTGCGAAAATGTGCGGCCGACCGCTCCGGCAGCCTTTCGTTCTTGACGGTTGTGCCGCTCTTGAGCCGCCAGTAGAAACAGTGCGAGTCGCACGTGCGTCATGGCTTGTCGCCTGCTGGAGTCGTGCGGCTGGGGCGGCCGAATTCTTGCTACGTTATGTTACTTGCCTTGTGTTGCCGGCAATTCGTCTCCCGATGGGCGGCGAGACTCGTCGGCGCCCCGCCAGCCGGACCACGAACGACCTCTTTGCTTGCCGCGGCGCTGCTGGCGCTGGCGATGCCATGTGATGCGCTGCGGGGGGCGAACAAG
>DASZUP010000759.1:0-10403 GCA_035547635.1 Pirellulales bacterium | reverse complement strand
CAGGGCGTTCGACCTGGGTCTGCGCACGGCGCTGGCGCTCAACTGCGAAATTGCGCGGTACACGAAGTGGGACCGCAAGCAGTATTACTATCCCGACTTGCCCAAGGGCTACCAGATCAGCCAGCTCGATCTGCCGTTCAGCTCCGACGGCTACCTGGAGATCAGCGATCCGAAGGGGCGCTTCGAGCCGAAACGCGTGGGTATCATTCGCGCGCACCTGGAGGAAGACGCCGGCAAGAGCATGCACGACGAGCAGGCCGGCTCGGCGGACAGCAAGATCGACCTGAACCGCGCCGGCACGCCGCTGCTGGAAATCGTCTCGCAGCCCGACATGCGCTCGCCGCTGGAAGCGAAGGCCTATCTGACCGAACTCAAGCTGCTGCTGACCTACCTGGGCGTGAGCGATTGCAACATGCAGGAAGGAAGCCTGCGAGTCGACGCCAACGTCAACCTGCACGTCAACTCGCCCGACGGCCACGTAATTCCGACGCCGATCGTCGAGATCAAGAACATGAACAGCTTCCGCGCGGTCGAGCGGGCCTTGGCCTACGAAGCCGAGCGGCAGTACGAAGTCTTCAAAGAGTCCGGCAAGCGGCTCGGCGAAGTGCCCAAGCAGACGCGCGGCTGGGACGACGTCGAGAACGTCACCCGCGGACAGCGTCATAAGGAAGAATCGAGCGATTACCGCTACTTCCCCGATCCCGACCTGGCGCCGGTGACGTTGACGGATGAGCAGGTCGAAGCAGTGCGTAGTGCGCTGGGCGAACTGCCCGCCGATCTGCGGCATCGCCTGGAGCTGACCTACAACATCACGCCGTACGACAGCGACGTGCTGGTCAACCAGGGCAAGCCGCTGGTGGACTATTTCATCGAGCTGGCCGAGCAGACCGGCGACGGCAAGCTGGCCAGCAACTGGATGCAGCAAGACGTGTTGCGCGAGTTGAAGGAACGCAATCTCACGATCGAGGAGTTCCCGCTCACGCCCGCCGTGCTGGCTGACTTGCTCAAGAAGGTGAAGTCCGGCGACGTCGATACCACGCGCGGCCGCGAGGTCTTGCTCAAGATGCTCGAAAGCGGCAAGTCGGCCGACGCCGTGATGGCCGAACTGGGCATCGAGAAGGTCGACGAGTCGGCGCTGGTCGATCTCTGTCGGGAATTAGTCGCCGCCAATCCCAAGCTCGTCGCCGACGTGCAGGGCGGCAAGCTGCAAGCCGCCGGCGCTTTCGTCGGCCAGGCCAAAAAGAAGAATCCCAACGTCAACCCGGCCCGCGTTCGCGAGATTTGCCTGGAACTGATCGCAAAGATGTAACGCGGGGATTGTTCGCCCTTTGCCAGTGCACGGCGGGAAAGAATGGGAACGCTAATCTCCGCTGATCCTCGCTAATCAAGTGGAGCAGCTCTCCGAAGCTCTTCGGAGAACCAAAAGAACGAACCACTAATTGACGCTAATTTCCACTGATTAGTGAGGATTAGCGGAGATTAGCGGTTCTTTTGCGGGGAAGGGATTACGATACGCCACTCGCCTGGCAGCCTTTAATTCACTGTCGTTCTGCATCCGCCTTGCCCTCATGATTGACGGCTTGCTCTGGGCGGCATCGGCCGATCTTGCTGGAATCTCTGGCGAAGAATTACCGCTGGTTCTCTGCGGCTGTTAAGATCGATCGCGACCAGGCGTCTCGTTCGTTGATCGAGGGATTGGAACTTTGATTGAGTAAACGGAGGCGCTTGCCGCCGATGCTTTCCCGCCGCGATTTTTCCCCGCCTTGCTTGGAGACTCCCATGATGCGCCGCCGTTGGTTGCTGTTCTCGCTGCCGCTTTTGTTTACGCTCGCAGCCTTCTGTTTTGAACCGCAAAGCCAGGCCGAAGGGCCCGCCGCGGCGTCGAAGTTGCCCGGCGCGCGGGCGGCGATTGAAGCCATCAACTATCCCTCGCTGCAGGCGGCCTTCGATGCGCTGCCGGAGACGGGCGGCTGCGTGATGTTGCCGGCCGGCAAGTTCGAAATCAGCGAACCGCTGGTCCTGGAAACCGAAGACGTGCTGATCGCAGGGCAGGGGACCGCCACCCACATCGTCAATACGAACGCCGAAGGCAAGCCCGCCTTGATCATTCGGCCGAAGGATCTTGCCAAAGATCCCAAGAAGATGCTGTGGCGCGTGCAGTTGAGCAATTTCCGCATCACCGGCAACGAGCGTAGCGGCCATGGGATCGATGCACTTCGCGTGGATGAGATCTTCGTGCAGGGCGTGACCGTCAGCTACCACGGCGGCGACGGTATCCGGCTGGATCATTGCACGGAAGACCCGCGCGTCTGCGACTCGTTGATCACTTACAACAAGCAGACGGGCTTGAAGCTGCTGGGCTGCCACGACATCGTCGTCGCGTCGAATCACTTTGAAGAGAACCAGGACGGCCTGCAGTGCCTCGACGGTTTCAACTTATGTATGACCGGCAACAACATCGACGACCATTTGGGCAACGGAGTGGTCATCGAAAACACCTACGGCTCGGTCGTCTCGGGCAACATGATCGAGGAGTGCAACGGGGTTGGCATCATCCTCGACCGCGATTGTTACGGCATCACGCTCAGCGCCAACGTCATTGCCCACGAAATGTCGGGCGGCATCGAACTGCGCGACGCGCACGGCTGCTCGGTCAGCGCCAACAGCTTTCCGCTGGTCTGGAAACGCTCGATCTATGTCGGCCCGGAGAGCGACCGTATCGCGATCACCGGCAACGCATTTTCCGGTTCGTCGATCGGCGGCGGCAAGACCAAGCGGCCGCCGGGCGAGAACCATCCGGGCGGCATCGTGCTCGAGGGGACCAAGGAGATCACGATCTCCGGCAACAACTTCTCCGGCCTGGAAACCAAGGCCCTGGCGCTGGAAGGCGAACCGAGCCGCCGCGTGATTTTCAGCGGCAACGTGCTGGCAGAGGTCGAAAGCGATCACGAGAAGCTGGTCGATTCCGAAGTCTCGGCGAATATCGCGAGCGAGTAGCAGCGGAGCTCAGCCGTTGTAGGGTGGGGCCGTCGTTCGAACCGTTTGGTTGCTTGCGCGGCGAGCGGTCTGGTATGTTGAAACCGGGCCGCCCCAATCAAACGCGCTTATGCGACCTTCCGGTATTTTTCTGCTGACTCTGGCAATCACGCTCCCGCTGGCCGGCTGCGGCGCCAAACCGACGCCGGAACAGGCCGAGGCGATTGCCACAATCGAGCGGCTCGGCGGAACGTTGAAGTTCGCCGGCGACCGCCAGGGACGTCCGGTCGTCGAAATCGCCTTGGGCGGCACGCCGGTCGCCGATGCGGACTTGGCCCGCCTGGCATGTTTTCCCGAACTCGAGACCCTTTCGCTTTTTGACTCGGCCATTGGCGACGAAGGCCTCGCCCAACTTGCGCCCCTCGTCAATCTGCAGACCCTTTACTTAGGCCGCACTCGGGTGACCGACGACGGTCTGGCCGCCCTGGCCGGCATGTCCAAGCTGAAGACGCTCGGCTTGAGCGATACCCAGATAACCGACGCGGGGCTGGCGCATCTGAAGACGCTCGGCGGATTGCGAAGCGTAAACCTCCGGCATGCTCGAACGACTGCGGCGGGTCTGCAAGCACTTAAGCAAGCGGCGCCTCAATTGGTGATTCATCAATGAGCGGAAGTGTCGGACGTTGGCGGACCGCCTGGCGGACTTGCATGCCCTTCACAACTGCAAGCGGGATTGAAGGATAACGCCGGGATGGCGACAGGCCCTTGCCAGGCCGCTTGCACGAGAGCAGCGGTACGTAGAATGAGGTCGCTTATCCGATTTTGATTCGGACGGAACAGGGGGCGCGAACAGTTAGGAACGGACGAAGAATAACTTCCCCATTTGGGTTGCCCTCACCTGGCCTCTCCCAGAGGGAGAGGGATTCGTATGAGGAAGTTATCCTTCGTCCGTCCGTTAAAGAGGCTTGTCATGCGCCAATTCCGCCTTGGTCGGCGGGGCTTTACGTTGGTTGAATTGTTGGTGTCGATCGCCATCATTGGCTTATTGATCGCCATCTTGCTGCCGGCCGTACAGTACGCGCGAGAAGCGGCGCGGCTCGCCTCCTGCCGCAATCATCTCAGGCAGATCGGCCTCGCTTTTCACGAATACGAGGGGCAACGCCACGTCTATCCATCCAGCTCGACGACGTTCATCGAAAACGGCGTCTGGAGCCCGTCGCCGGAATCGTATCACCTGCACAGTTGGGCCAGCCTGATCCTGCCGCACCTGGAGCAAGGCAATCTCCAGTCGCTCATTAATTACAACGTCTCCGCGCTGGCATCGGCGAACCGTCAGGCCGCTGCGACCATCGTGCCGGTCTATCGTTGTCCTTCATACGTCGGGCCCGACTACAGCCAGGAGTCACGGTACGTGCAGCTTGCTCCGACGTTCGCGATTCGCAATTACGTGGCCCTGGGCGCAACGACGATCAACAAGCTCTGGCAAGAGCCCGACGGGGCAATCTACTGGCAATCAGAAACGCGGCCCGGCGATTTGGTTGACGGTCTGTCCAACACGTTTCTGCTGGCGGAAACGCGCGAGCCGAATGCGGCCGTCTGGATTGATGGCAGCGCGGCTGCCGTCTCGAGCTTGAACTACGATCCCGACAGCGCGACGTTTTCCGGTGCGGCCGTCTCGTTGAACTACCAGCCGTACTATCCCTCAGGCGGCCAGGGGATCGACTCCGACTGGGGGCCGTCCAGCATGCATCCGGGCGGCGCCTTGCATCTGTTGGCCGACGGTTCCGTGCGGTTCATCAAAGATTCCATCGCGCCGAATGTCTACACCGCTTTGACCACGCGCGCCGGCGGGGAAGGGCAGGGGGCCGAAGCATTTTGAGCTTGCGAAACGGGGAGAAGCGCGGCGACGGAACCGCTTTTCAGGGCAGAGGCATGCGGGCTGCGACGGTCGTGGGAATAATTCGCGGCCGCAGGGGCGATTAGTAGAGCGCGGCGCTGGGGCAAACTTGGCGCCCCTGGACCAGCGGGGTAGAATCGCTAAGTAGTCTTCTCTCAAGGGAATAGGCGCCCAGCGAACCGGCGTGCAGGGCGGTTTGCCGTCCGTAATGCGGGCGCAGTTGCAGGTGAGCCATGCTCGATTTTCGCCCCAAAGGCAAACGGACTCGCAATTACCTGGCTCGATCCGAGCAGTGGCGATTGCTGCTGTTGGTGGGAGCGGTCGGGGCGGTGATGATGCTGATCGGCCAGGCCCGCCAGCCCAATATGTGGCGATGGATGTGGCTCGGACAGCAGCCTGCGGCCGCCCCTCAGGCGGCCGGCAACCAGCCGGAGATCGATACGCGGCTCAAGCCAAAAACTCGCCGGGCGCTGGCCGCCGATGAATTCGTGATTGAGCGCGCGGAGAAGCCGGTTCCGGCAACGGAAAAGAAGAACAGGTTCTTTCCCGGCGTGAAGCCGGAATTTCTCAGCGGCGTGCGCGACGACACGCTGTTTCGTTCCGCCGAAACCGATGCCTTCTATCACTTGATGAAGCTTCTCAAGGAGACGGACGAGAAGGCGCTGGAGGCCGCTTCGACCGGTCACGTCACGTTTACGCAGTTGTTCACTCAGCCCAAAGAGTACCGCGGGGAACTCGTCACCGTCGCCGGCACGCTCCGCCGCAATCAACGCCTTTCGGCGCCGCAGAACAAGTACGGCATTGAAAAGTACTACGAGCTCATTATTCAGCCCGACGACAGGGCTGAGCCGTTGCTGATTTATTGTCTCCAGCCGCCCGGTAATTTGCCGCAGGGGGAAAACCTGAGCCAGCCGATCACAGCGACGGGCTTCTTCTACAAGCGACAGGCCGGCATGTCGGGCGACGGCCTTCGCACCTGGCCGTTGGTGCTGGCCAAAACAGTGATCGCGCCCGTGGCGCCTCCGGCGGGCAAGGTTGCCAAAAAAGAACCGATGTCGCTCGTGACCGCGATGGTCGGCTCCGTTTGCGTCGGTTTGCTGGTCATCTGGTTCGTCGTGGGGCGGACGAAGCGGGGCCCTCGATTTCATCTGCCCGGCGCAGGCAGCCCGGAAGCCCAACGCGTGCTGGCGCGGCACGGACTCAGCGAACTCAAGAACGAAGAGATCGGCCCTGACGTTCGTGAAAGCCTGGAACTCCTGGCGCAAGAACATCAAGGCGCTCAGGAACCTCAGAACGCAGAGGATTAATCGCGGCAGCATGCTGAAGTTTTTGCCGACCATCGCCCTCGCGGCGAGCGCCTGGTTGTTCTCTGTTGCCGTTGCACGCTGCGCCGACAAAGCCGAGCCGCCGCCGCAGCCTCGACCCATCTCCGGCTCGCGGGAGATGTTGCAGCTCTACGGCGTCGACGAGAGTTACTTGCGCAAATTCATCAACGGCGCACCGCTCGGCCCGGATGAAGAAGAGTCGTTGTGGCGGACGTTGTTTGCCGTACGGCGCTTCGCCCTGGTTGATATTGACCGTTGGACTCGCAACGACGTTGACGTCAAGCAGCTTGCCGCCGATCCGGACAAGTATCGCGGCGAACTGATCGAGTTATCGGGCCGCGTCAAGAAAGTCGAGATCGAAACGCCGCTGGAAGAAGTCGTCGATCGATTCAACCTGGCGAAGTTCTACCGCTGCGAGTTGGCGGTGGGCGAAGAGCAGTCCCCTGCCACCGTGTATGCCTTGGCCGTGCCGAAAGCCTGGAAGATCGGCAAGCCGCTGGATGAACGCTGCGCCGTGAAGGGGCTGTTCGTCAAGCTGGCCGGAGAAGACGCCGCGGCGGCGGATCCCGTGCTCGTTGCGCAGCGAGTCGCCTGGTATCCGGAAACCGTGCTCGGCGATCTGAAAATGGATATCGGGCTGTACGATGAG
Source organism: Pirellulales bacterium (assembly GCA_035547635.1). Taxonomy (GTDB): domain Bacteria; phylum Planctomycetota; class Planctomycetia; order Pirellulales; family JAICIG01; genus JAICIG01. Next base: position 3,556 of record DASZUP010000759.1, on the reverse strand, counting down.
ATCAGCCCCCGCGCCGAGCTGGGGGCGCGAGATCGCGAGTGCTTTTACCAGTTGCTGGCGGCGGCGGGCCGCGCCGGAACGCAGGAACTGCTGCGTCGCACTCCGGGGCAGTATTCCGCGGTTCCGCTGTTCAACGAACCGGAAAAGCAGCGCGGCAAGCTGATTGCCTTGGAAGGCACGGCGCGGCAGTGCTTGATGCGTCGCGTTGAAGATCCCGACATCGTCGCGCGGTTCGGCATCGATCAGTATTACGAAATTGAAATGGATACGGTCGACTCGCAGAACAACCCGATCGTGTTCTGCGTGCGCGACTTGCCCCCCGGTTTTCCCCAAGGGGAGCGCATCTTTGAGACGGTGCGGATCCCCGGTTTCTACTTCAAGAAGTGGGGATACCGCGTGCAGGCGCCGCCCGGCGCCGCGGACGACGCGGAGCAGGAAGGGCTCGTGCGGCGCCAGTTGGCGCCGTTGCTCGTCGGCCGCCAGCCCCGTTGGATCAAGCCGGAACCGTTCAATTCCGGCAAGGCCAGCACCACCTTCATCGGCCTGTTCGTCGTCGGCACCTTCGTGCTGTGGCTGATCGTCTGGCGGCTGGGCCGCAGCGACGACCGTTTCCACAAGCGAGTCGTCCGCAAAGCCATCGCCGAGCCGGAGCCTCCTTCGCTCAACGATTTGGGGCTTGAAGACGCCGGTCCTCCGCGGTTTGACTGAGCCGCCGAGCGCCCCTTGACGGGGCATCGACGACGGGGATACTCACAGGTTTGACTGACAGTCTTTTACCGTTGAGGATCCGCCCATGCGTCGCGCCAAGATCACGATTATCGGAGCCGGAAACGTCGGCGCCACGACCGCCCACTGGTGTGCAGCCGCCGAACTCGGAGATATCGTCCTGTTGGACATCCCCCAGACGGAGAGCATGCCCAAGGGCAAAGGGCTCGACCTGATGCAGTCGTCGCCGATCATGGGCTTCGATTCCAAGATCGTCGGCACGACCGACTATGCCGACACGGCCGACAGCGACGTGGTGGTGATTACGGCCGGCATTCCGCGCAAGCCGGGCATGAGCCGCGACGACCTGTTGGCAACCAACGCCAAGATCGTCGGCTCCGTGTCGCAGGAGATCAAGGCGAGCAGCCCGAACGCCATTATTATCGTGGTCAGCAATCCGCTCGACGCCATGGTGCAGCGCGCCTTTCAGGTCAGCGGCTTTCCCGCCAACCGCGTGCTTGGCCAGGCCGGCGTGCTGGACACGGCCCGTTACCGCACCTTCCTGGCGATGGAACTGGGCGTCAGCGTCGAAGACGTCTCGGCCTTGCTGATGGGCGGACACGGCGACACGATGGTGCCGATGCCCAGTTGCACCTCGGTCGGCGGCATCCCGGTCACGCGGTTGATGGATGAGAAGCGACTGCAGGAGATCGTCGAGCGGGCCCGCCACGGCGGCGCCGAGATTGTCGGCCTGCTCAAGACCGGCAGCGCGTATTACGCTCCGGCCGCTGCGGTGGCCCAGATGGTGGAAGCGATCGTCCGCGACAAGAAGCGGCTGATCCCCTGCGCCGCCTACTGCGACAAGGAATACGGCGTCGGCGGTTACTATGTCGGCGTGCCGGTGGTGCTGGGCTCAGGCGGCGTGGAGCGCGTCATTGAGTTGGAGCTGACCCAGCAGGAACGCACGGACTTCCAGAAGAGCGTCGACGCCGTCAAGGAATTGGTCGCTGCCATGGCCAAGTTGACCTGATTTAACTCGCCGCAGAGCAAGCGTTGCCGCCTGCTCAAGCTTTACAGCAAGGCGCGGCCCGACTGCTCGTAGAACGCGATTGGAACAGGAACCGCTGATCTCCGCTAATCGTCGCTGATGAGTGACGATAAACGGGGATCGGCGGTTTCTTGTTTGGGGAGCAGGGGCTACTGTGGCGAGCACCCGGAAACGGAAAAGCCCGCTGCTGATTAACGGATGATTTTGCAGTCAGGCATCGCTTTCTTGAACTCGTCGACTCCTTGCGCCGTGACCTTCGTGTTGCGAACGTCGATTCGGCGGTGAGCCTTGCTTTGTTTCGCCCGCTGACTGTCTGCGGCGGGCCAATTCAATGCGCCTGGCGTTCGGCGCTCACGACGTTCGCTCTACGCCGCGCTGGCGTTGACGTGCGGCGGCAAGATGATTAGAGTCCGCGGCCAAGATTGGCTTGCGCCAGTTCGGGGCGGCGGCACGCCGCTCAAGGTTTCTATTGCGCGCTCGGGAAAGCGAGCCTATGCCATGTGTCGGCTTGCAATTGCTTACAAGAATTGCAGTTCTGGCCAGTGTGTGCGCCGGCTGCCATGCCGAGAACGCCGGTCTGGCGCCGCCGCCCAGAACCGTTGGCGCGTTGCCGCCCGTCGCCACGGACGTGGCGACGGGCGAGATTGCTCAAAACGCCCAGTCAGCCAGCCCTTTCCGGCTTGCCTCGTTGCCGTCGAGTCTGGAGCCGGTAGTCGCGCCGAGGCGCTGGAAGTATATTGTCGTTCACCATTCGGCCACGGCGGAAGGGAGCGTTGAAAGTATCGACGCCGCTCACCGCCAGCGTAAGGACGCCGCCGGCAAACCCTGGTTGGGAATTGGTTATCACTTTGTGATTGGTAACGGCCGGGGCATGGCGGACGGCCTGGTGGAACCGACGTTCCGCTGGCGCGAACAACTGCACGGGGCGCATGCGGGCAACCGCCTGTACAACGATGAAGGAATCGGAATCTGCCTGATCGGCGATTTCCAGCAGAGCGAGCCGACGCCGCGACAGGTTTCGGCCGCTCGCGAGCTGATTGCCTGCTTGAAACGAGAGTATACGATTCGCGCCGATTGCGTGCTGCGGCACAGCGACGTCAACGCCTCGGAGTGTCCCGGCCGACGCCTCCCCTGGGAAGCGATCGTGACGGATGGTCCCTGACCCGGAAGGAAGACGACCCTTGATGAATCGCATTCAGTCCATCTCCGCCGCCGCCGAAGCGGCGTTCAGCGAGACCTCGACGCCCGCCTTGCAGGTGGGCTCGGCCAAGTTCGCCCCGGCTTCCGGCGAAACGCCGCTGGCGCTGTTCGCCCCGCTGCACTACGAAGCGAACTACGCCTATCCGCTGTTGGTCTGGCTGCACGGTCCGAGCGACGACGAGAACCAGTTGAAGCGCATCATGCCGCTGGTGAGCATGCGCAACTACGTGGCGGTCGCGGTGCGCGGAACGAGCCGAGCCGATCGCAAGGCCGGCAAACCCGGCTATTGCTGGTCGCAAAATCTCGCGGAATTGGCCCTGGCCGAACAACGCATCTTTGATGCGATCGAGGTCGCAAGCAATCGTTTTCACATTTCGCCTCGCCGCGTCTTTCTGGCGGGCTTCGACTGCGGCGGGACGATGGCCTTCCGATTGGCGATGGAGCATCCGCGGCGGTTCGCCGGCGTGCTGTCGCTCGGCGGCGCGTTTCCCGCGGGACGAGGGGCGCTGCGCTCGTTAGCTGAAGCTCGCCGCGTGCCGATCTTTCTGGCCTGCGGCCGGGACAGCCTGCAATATCCTACCGCGAACGTGTGCGACGATCTTA
>DASZUP010000758.1:0-7690 GCA_035547635.1 Pirellulales bacterium | reverse complement strand
GTTCATGTTCGAAGAAGTTCTCGGCCCAGATTTCGAAGGTGCGCGAATAGGAGCGCGGAGCGAACCTCTCAAAGTCGATCTGGCGGAAGTGGCGGCCGAGGTTGTCGAGCAGCCGGCGGCGCGAAGGAATCTGAACGCCGGGCCACATGTAGCGGCTGTTCCAGGCGTCGAACTCGTGGTGCGCCTCGTTGAACATCGTATGAAACAAGGCCCGTCCGCCGGGCTTGAGCAGCGCGGCCGACTTGCGGAACAATGAGTCGAAGTCGGCGACGTGTTCGATGGCGCCGAGCGACATGATGCAGTCGAAACGTTCTTGGAGGCGATCGATGTCCAGCATGTCCATTTCCAACAGCGTCACCCGATCCGCCAGGTTTTCGGAAGCGATCCGCTTGCGGATAAAATCTGCCTGCGCGTGCGAGAGCGTGACCAGCGTCGCCCGCACGCCGTGGCGCTGGGCGTAATAGATGGACTGCGCGCCCCAGCCGCAGCCCAGATCGATCAGCGACTGTCCCGGGCGAAGCTGCAGCCGCTCGGCGTAATGCTCGAACTTGTCGAGCTGGGCTTGCACCAGCGTTTTGGCGCCGCGCTGCCAGTACGCACACGAGTAGACCGGGTAGTCCCGTCCCAGCCAGGTCAGGAAGAATTCGTTGGATAGCGCCGGGTCGGCCAAGGCTCGCTCCAGCGAGTAGTGCGCGTTGACGTCGGCTTCGCGCGAGGAGGCGAAGTTGGCCTTCGACCGGGCCACCGCCGCCGTGATTTGCAGCTTGTCTCGCAACGAAAGGTGGCGGCGCAGGTCGGGCTCTTCGCTGACGCGCAGCATCAACTCCAGGAATTGCGAGACGTCTTCGCGAGAACCGTGGATATTGCCGGCGCAATAGGCCTCGCCCAGGGCGCAAGAGCCGCGCGTCAGAATGTCTTGCCAGGTCGCCGCGCTGTCGGTGAAGGCGATTTCCGCGGCGCGCGGCCCCTCGCCTACCTCTTCGCGCACCGCGCGGTCAAAGCGGAACACGAAGCTCGCGTGCGGATACTTCTGCACGTAGGTCCGCGCCAGCGTGACGAACATGGCTTCGTACTTGGATAACTGTTGCCCGACTGGACGAGAAGCTAGCAGGGTCATGATGCGGTTCCTTGACTGACGAAGGACGACGATCCGTACCCGATGTCAAACGCGCCGCATCGGGCTTCTGCCAGGCAAAAGCGGAAAAGCAGACGTGTTGTTACGCACAAACGTGCAACTGACGTGCCGTCGTGGCGCCTCCCTTCGATCGCGTGCTATAGTTGGCTAGGTTGAGATTTTGAAACGCACCGTCTCTGGCCGGGCCGTCGGAATCCCGTCGTCCGGCATGCCAGTCATAATCCGGCCAGACGGAGTTTCGCCGCCGAGTTTTCGAGAGAACACGATAGATGGAAGTCTCGCCCGCCGGTCCCGCAGTAATCTGGCATTACACGTTGCGGCAACACTACCAAGGCATGCTCCAGACGGGGACGATCCAACCGTCCGCGGCATACGCGCCTCGTCCGACAAAGCCGGCGGTCTGGTTCACCACCCGTCCCGATTGGGATCCGATCGTGAACAAGGCGATCCTGTGCGCCGATGAGACGCGCCGTGCGCTTAGTCGCGATGAACTGCACACCGTCGGCCTGGGACCGATGCGGCTGGGCGTTGCCGCGCAGTTGGCGCCGCTCACCTGGCACGAGTTCAAGCGGCAGAGCGGCATTCCCTCCAAGGCCGCCAGCAACCTGGTCGCCGCAGCCGCCCGGCTCCAGTCTCATCCCAGCCAGTGGTTCGCCACGTTCGAGCCGGTGCCCCGCTCCGAGTGGGTCGCCGTCGAACAATGGGACGGTTGGCGCTGGACGAGCGTGTCGGAGCTCGCAGGCGGCTAGAGCAAGCTGGCATACCCAAAGCCAACCGCGCAAGCCCTTGGCCTCTTGCCCTGCGGCCACATCATTTTGCCTTGGGCGGCCGTTCCCTCGTTTCTACCCTCCTTGCCGCAATCCTTGTTCGAGCGCCGCGCCGCAGTTAGCATGGCGCCGGGCATTGCGTTCATCGACCGCCAAATAAAATGCGCCGCTGCGCAGCTTTCCAGGAGTCATGCCATGCACTGTGCGCTTGCCGTCTTGTTCTCGCTGGCCCTGTGCGGTCAGGACGACGCCATCGCAGCCCGTTATCGGAATCATCGCGAGTTGACCTACTACGTGGATGAGGCAGGCAAGCAGCAACCCATCGACAGCCGAGCGGCCTGGCAGCGCCGCCGAGCGCACGTACTGGCCGGCATGCAGGCGGCGATGGGAAAACTGCCCAGCCGGGAGAACCTGCCGCCGCTTGACGTGCAGGTGCTGGAGACGGTGCAAGGCAAAGGTTTTACCCGGCTCAAGATCTCGTTCGTTGCCGAAGCGGGCGACCGGGTTCCTGCGCACCTGTTCCTGCCCGACGCAGCGAAAGCCAAACCGGCGCCGGCCATGCTCGCGCTGCACCAGACCACCTCCATCGGCAAAGATGAGCCAGCGGGCTTGGGCGGGCTCAAAAATCTGCACTATGGCTTGGAGCTTGCGGAGCGGGGATACGTGGTGCTGGCGCCCGACTATCCTTCCTTCGGCGATTACAAGTATGACTTCAAGGCCGGCGACTACGTCTCCGGCACGATGAAGGGCATTTTCAATCACATGCGGTGCGTCGATCTGCTCCAGAGCCGCAAAGAGGTCGATCCCGAGCGGATTGGCGTCATCGGCCATTCGCTCGGAGGTCATAACGCCATGTTCGTCGCCGCGTTCGACGAGCGGTTGAAGGCGATTGTCTCCAGTTGCGGCTGGACGCCGTTTCACGATTACTATGACGGAAAAATCGCCGGCTGGACGAGCGACCGCTACATGCCCCGGCTGCGCGACGTCTACGGACTCGATCCGGATCGGGTTCCGTTTGATTTCTATGAGATCGTCGCCAGCTTTGCGCCGCGTGGCTTTTTTTCCAACTCGCCCGTGGCCGACAGCAACTTTGCCGTGGCAGGGATCAAGAAAGGCATCGCCGCGGCACGGCCCATTTATGAACTGTACGGCCATCCCGAGCGGCTGCAAGTTCGTTATCCCGAATGCGGACACGACTTTCCGCCAGAAGTCCGGCAAGAAGCTTATCAGTTCGTCGACTCGATTTTGCAGGCACGCTAGGCTCCAAGCTGACAGTTATTACCTTCCCCCTCAAGTTTTCCGGGAGCAGGACGTTCGACTCCGCAAGGGCAAGCAACCGCCAGCCGCGCGGATGTTCCTGCGGTAGACGCCGCACGACGCCAACTCAATCGTCGGCCGCGTGCGAGTGGACGTCCGCACCGTGAAGACATGTTTTCTCGGCTGGCGCGGCGGGCGGTTTGAGACAGGAGCCCTGAAAAAGGAGCAAAGGACGGTTGGATCGGCGGCGTTGCGATTGTCGCTACCCCTTCAAGCCCCTATACTTGGTGCAGAATTCATCCTGGCCTTCCCTCCCGACCGACGTCTCGCCGCCTTCGGCATCCGATATGCCTAAGTCTCGACAATTTATCTCTTTAGAGCAGGCCGAGGCGCCGTATTACGTGGGCGTCGACCTGGGCGGCACGAACATCAAGGTCGGCGTGGTCGACAATCGCGGCCGGCCGCTCTCGTGGACCAGTATCGAAACGCATGCGGACCGAGGCGCCGAGAGGGCCGTGGCCCGAATGGCAGAGGCGGTAAAAACCGCCGTCGATCAGGCCAACTTGCAGCCACGCGATATCCGCCGCGTCGGGCTCGGTTCGCCAGGCACCATGGACATCCCGGCCGGCTTGCTGCTGGAACCGCCGAATCTCCCCGGCTGGAACCATTTTCCCATCCGCGACCGGCTCAGCCAGTGCTGCGAATTGCCGGTGACGTTTGCCAATGATGCGGGAGCGGCGGCTTACGGAGAATTCTGGGTCGGCAGCGGCAAAGAAATGCCCAGCATGGTGCTGCTTACCCTGGGCACCGGCATCGGCTGCGGCATTATCGTCCATGACCAGTCGATCGACGGCGAGCACAGCCACGGCGCCGAGTGCGGGCACATTATTATCGACTTCCAGGAGGACGCCCGGCTTTGCCCGTGCGGACAGCCCGGACATCTCGAGGCGTATGCCAGCGCACTGTCCGTCGTCAAGCGGACCCACGAGGCGCTGGCCGCGGGCCGCGCCAGCTCGCTGGCGCCGAAACTCGCCGCCGGCGTCGAGTTGACGCCGTTGTTGCTGGCCAAGGAGGCCGAAGCAGGCGACGAACTGTCGTTGGAAATCGTGCTGGAGACGGCCCGCTACCTGGGCGTGGGCGTCGTCACGCTGATGCACACGATCGACCCCAGCGGCGTGGTGCTGGGGGGCGCCATGAATTTCGGCGGCAACCAGACGGAACTGGGCCGGCGGTTTCTGGCACGCGTAAAAGAAGAAGTACAGCGCCGAGCGTTTCCCGTCCTGGCCGAACGGACCAAGATCGACTACGCCACGTTGGGCGGAGACGCCGGCTTCATCGGCGCCGCCGGAATCGCCCGTCTCGAAGACCGCAAACTCTCGCCATGCTGAAGCCGCGATCAGCGATCGCGCGGCATGGTTTCACCCCAAGGCTAAGACGTCTGTGTCCAAGTCAAAAATTGACTGCCAGCATATCCGCAATTTCTCCATCATCGCCCATATTGACCACGGCAAGAGCACGCTGGCCGACCGGTTGATGGAAAAGACGGGCGCTGTAAGCCAGCGCGAGGCGCGCGAGCAATTGCTCGACGACATGGATCTCGAACGCGAACGCGGGATAACCATCAAGGCCCGCGCCGTCAGCATGCGTTACGAGCTCGAAGGGCAGACTTACGAGTTGAATCTGATCGATACTCCGGGGCACGTCGACTTTCACTACGAGGTCTCGCGCAGCCTGGCCTGCTGCGAAGGCGCCTTATTGCTGGTCGATGCATTCCAGGGCGTCGAGGCGCAAACGGTGGCCAACGCCTTCGCCGCCATGGAAAGCGACCTGACGATCGTGCCGGCGATCAACAAGGTCGACCTCTCGCACGCGCGGCCCGAGCAGGTCAAAGAAGAGATGGAACAGAGTCTCGGCATCGACCCGGACGAGGTGTTGCCGGTCAGCGCCAAGTCAGGCTTTGGCGTCGAAGCTCTGCTGGCAGCGCTCGTGCGGCGCATTCCGGCCCCGAAGGGCGACCCCAAGGCGCCGCTGCAGGCGATGGTTTTCGATTCGCACTACGACGAGTTCCGCGGCGCCATCACTTACGTCCGCTTGATGAACGGCACGGTTCGCAAGGGCCAGAAGATCAAGTTCCTCAAGGTCGGCACCGTCCACGAAGTGCTGGAGCTGGGGCAATTCGCGCCACGGCGGCGCCCTTGCGACGAGTTGCAGGCCGGCCAGGTCGGTTATCTGATCTGCAACATCAAAAAGCTGGCCGACGTCCACATCGGCGACACCGTCAGCGTGCCGGGCGAAGGGGCGGCCGCGCCGCTGCCCGGCTATCAACCGCCCAAGCGGATGGTGTTCTGCGGGCTGTATCCCTCCGACGGACAGAACTTCGACGAGTTGCGTGAAGCGCTGACCAAGCTGGCCATTAACGATCCCAGTTTCGAGTTCGAGCCGGAAACCAGCGACGCCCTGGGCTTCGGATTTCGTTGCGGATTCTTGGGGCTGCTGCACATGGAAATCATCCAGCAGCGGTTGGAGCAGGAGTCTAACCTGGACCTGGTGCAGACCGCGCCTAACGTGACGTACGAAGTGGTCACGAAATCGGGCGAGACGCTGCGGATCTACAATCCGCAGAAGGTGCCCGAGCAGGGTCTGATCGAGGAGTTCCGCCAGCCGATCGTGAAAGTCAACTTCGTGCTGCCGACCGACGTGATCGGTCCGGTCATGCAGTTGTGCAACGATCGCCGGGGCGAATACATTCGCACCGAGTATCTCTCGCCGACGCGCGCCATGTTGACCTACAACTTGCCGCTGGCCGAAGTCATCTACGACATGCACGACAAGCTGAAGAGCTGCACGCGCGGCTACGGCACCATGGACTACGAGCTGGTCGGCTACTTTCCCGCCGATTTGGTGCGGCTCGACATCCTGGTCGGCGGCAAGCGCGTCGACGCGTTGAGCGTGATCTGCCACCGCGGCGACGCCGACCGCCGCGGCCGGGCGATCGTGAAAAAGCTGCGCAGCGAGATCGACCGGCACATGTTCGAGGTGGCCATCCAGGCCGCTATCGGCACGCGGATCATCGCCCGCGAAACGATCTCCGCCATGCGCAAGAACGTCACCGCCAAGTGCTACGGCGGCGACATCACCCGCAAACGCAAACTGTGGGCCAAGCAGCGCGAAGGCAAGAAGCGGATGAAGTCGGTCGGCAACGTCGACATCCCGCAGAAGGCCTTTCTGGCCGTGCTGGAAACGGGCGGAGAAAAGTAGCCCTGCCGCAATTCTGAGATCGAGGGGACGATGCCCAAGGCGGCCCTGCAAATCCGCTCGACCCGCCTGGTTCATCCTCGCCGGCGGCTGCGTCGCACGCTCGATGCCGGCGTGTGTCTGCTGATCGCGGCGCTGCTGGTCGGCGCCTGGCACGTCGAGCGGTTCGAAGTTCCCAGCGGATCGATGGCCCCGACGTTGCTCGGACGCCATCGGCGATTGACGTGCCGCGACTGCGGCCACGCCTTCGACTGCGGCGCCGACGAAGACGCCATGCAGGGCAAGCGCGCCGTTTGCCCCAACTGCGGTTATGTGGGGCAGGAACTGGCTTCGGCGCCGGCGCTCCGCGGCGATCGGGTGCTGGCGCATCGTGCGGCGTTCGAGCTGCGGCCGCCACGGCGCTGGGAGCTGGCGGCGTTTCGCAATCCGCTGGCCGCCAGCCAGATCTTCGTGAAGCGAGTGGCGGGGCTGCCTAATGAAACGATCGAAATCCGCCACGGCGACGTCTACGCCGACGGAGCGATTCAGCGCAAGACGCTGGTCGAACAACAGGCCATGGCCATCCTGGTTCACGACGCCAACGCGCGACCCACGCGCACCGCCGGCTTGCCGCCGCGCTGGCAAGGAGAGCCGGAGACCACTCGCTGGCAGGCTGCCAACGGCCGGTTCGTCTATCCGCCCCTCAAACGCCCCGCAACGCACGGCGACGAACCGCCGGGGATCGACTGGCTGACTTACCGCCACTGGCGGCGCCGGCCGGGTCTGCCGGATGAAGCCGACGAAGCTCCGATCACCGACCTGTGCGGCTACAACCAGACGCGCCCGGTGGTCCGTCCTTACCAGGTTCGCGATCTGCTCGTCTCGTGCCGGCTGCGTGTCTCAGGCGTCGGCAGCCTGGCGTGGTTTGTCACCGACGGTCAGGCCCAGTTCATTCTGGAACTGTTCCCGGCCCGGCGCCGCGCCGAATTGCGCCGCGATGGCGCCCTGGTCGCTTCCGCCGACGGATTGCCTGAACTTACCGGACGCGAAGTCCGGTTCGTGCTCTCGCTGTTTGATCAGCAAGCGCTGCTAGCACTCGACGGCCAAACCATCCTGGTTCACCCGTATCGCCCCGACGCTTCGCCATTTCGCCCCACCTCGCGGCCGCTGGCCATCGGCTCAAGGGGCCTGGGAATTGAGATCCGGGACATCCGGCTGTACCGCGACGTCTATTACACGCCGCCGGCGGGGGGCCCTGGCAGGGCGCCGGGAAGTGGAGTGGTCCAATACCGTCTGG
>DASZUP010000757.1:0-2529 GCA_035547635.1 Pirellulales bacterium | reverse complement strand
TCATTTTGAGCGGTTCGACAACGAACTGCGCCCCGACACGGATTTGCGCCGCCCTCAGCGTTTCAGCATCAAACTGCCGCGCAGCCCGCTCAGCTATCAAGGGATCATCGTCAAGATCCAATGGTGCGTGCGCGTGCGGGTCTTCTTGCCGCGCGGCAAGGAATTGTTGGCCGAAGCGCCATTTCAATTGGGGGCCGTGCCGCCGGCGCAGCTTGTCGGCGAGGAACAGCGGACGGCGGAAAGTCCGTAGCGCGGTCCGCCGGGTCGGCGGCGGCAGGCGTGAGGGGCCGGGCTTTGAATTTCCACGAGCTCTGCACGTCGCGCCGCGAGCGATTACAATGCTCCTGACGCGCGCCGAGGAAAAACTCTCGAGAAGCAGTGGAGAAATCATACGATGAACCGTCTGGCCGCCCTGTTTGCAATCGGGACCGTCTTTTATTCATTCGCCCAAACGAAAGCCGAACCGATGGGATTGACGTCAGTCGCTGACGGAAAGGTTCGGCAGCTTGAAGCTCCGCCCGAAGGGGGCGCCGCGCGTGCGATCATTGTCGACGACTTGCCCTTGGCGCATACCACGCAGGTCTTCCCCGTTGACGCTCAAGGAAAGCTGGTCGGCGGCAAGGAATTTCAGCCTCAGGCCGAACAGGTTTTCAAGAACCTCGGCGCGGCGCTGGCGACCGTTGGGGCTTCGGCCGAGCGGATCGTCAAGTTGAACTTGTATATCGCGGCCGACGAGCTGGCGGCGCCGACGCAAGCATTTATCAATCAACGGCTGCGCGGCCCGATCCGACCGGCCGTCAGCCTGGTAGTGACCCGGTTGCCTGAAGACGGCGCGCTCATCGCCGCCGACGCCGTGGCGCTGGCCGATGCCGCTCGTTCCTCGCGCCGAAATAGCGGCAACGAGTCGGCAGCGCCTTCTGGCGATTTTGTGCAAGCGGCCGTGTTGCCTGCGGGCGAGCGGATTTACATCTCGGGCCAGGCCGAGCCGGGCGATCTCAAAACGGCCACGCGCAAGACGCTGGAAAGCCTTCGCGCCACGCTCAAGTTTCTCGGCCGAACCGACCGCGACGTGGTGGAACTGAAGGCCTTCGTCACGCCGATGTCTTCGTCGGAAACCGTCAAGCAAGAGCTGCAGGCCTTCTTCGGCGATCTGCCCGTGCCGCCTTATTCGCTGGTCGAGTGGGAATCAACCTTGCCAATCGAAATTGAGCTTGTCGCCGCCGGCGGCAAGCCAGCAGCGGCCGCCGAGGCATCTTCGCGGATCGAATATCTTACGCCGCCCGGCATGACGGCCTCGCCGGTCTTCAGCCGCCTGGCTCGCGTTGCGCCGGGACCACTGATTTACGTCAGCGGCTTGTATGGCGGCAGCAAGGCGTCGGGCGCCAGCCAGGTGCAAGCGATCTTCCAGGAGCTGACCGAAGCGCTGGAATTGACCGGAAGCGACTTGCGTCACCTGGCCAAGGCCACCTACTACGTGACCAACGATGACGCCAGCAACGCCTTGGGCAAGCTCCGGCCCGACTATTACGATCCCCAGCGTCCGCCGGCCGCCTCGAAAGCCATGGTCCGCGGCGTCGGCCAGACCGGCAAGACGATCACGCTCGATATGATCGCCGTGCCGGTTAAGTAATCCGCAAGCGGACCCATCGCCCGTCTTGGGCTCGCCAATCTTATGTAGCGGAAGTCGTGAGACTTCCGTGCGCCTCGTGCTGCTCAACGCGCCGGGAGTGCCCGAGGGAGCGCACGCAGATCCCTGGAATCTTCACAGTTTCCTCAACGGGAAAGTTGTCGCCACGGCCCATCCCTACATCCCGCTCACGCTTCCGGCTCGCCATCTGCAATTCTGCTCGCCCCGTTCCAGCAACCGTTCCTTGCTTCGTTCTCCTGTTCCACTGCCAACTTTTCCGCTCCCACTCGGCCACCTTGGGCGCTGTCGCCCGCTTCGGCTTGCTCCCTCTGCTCCACTCCGCACTCCCCGTTCCGCGTTCCGCATTCGCCCCATCCATTCCGACTTCCGACCTTCTCCCACTCCCACGGCCCATCGAACGTCGTCTTGGCACTCGATTGACGAATCGGCGTTTCGCCGGTTGTGTTCCGCCGGGAACCGGGATCGCCCCGGCCGAGCGATGATTTGCAGCTTGTGCGCTTTCCACGCCAAAACTCGCATCCGCTTTTCCGCGTTTGTCCGCCGCCGCGGTCGGCGGACAAACGCGGAAAAGCGTGCAAGGGTTGTGGTGAGCGACGGTTTCTAGCTGATCAATCATCGCTCCGCCGAGACGAGCTCGGCGGTGGCTATGCGAAACAAAAGCTGCGGCAAAAGCAAAGCCGCTCGCGAGCTCAACTCGCTTTTCGCAGCGGGCATCCCCCTGATTGGCGAGAAGGGCATTCGCGCCACGCGGCGCCACGGAAGTTACAGCGGTGGTTCGCACGGTAGCCGACGAGAACGAATTTCCCGGCCCTCTGGTGCATTGCGGCTTGCGCTTCATTAAGATGATCCCATCGCATAACGCTTTTGCGGCGAATAGCGGC
>DASZUP010000756.1:0-26786 GCA_035547635.1 Pirellulales bacterium | reverse complement strand
GCAGCGATTCAGGCAGTTGCCGGTCGCGTGCCGCTGGCGATCGAGTTTTTCGAGGACAGTCTGGCGGCCTTTCGTAAGGCGTTCGAAGCGCGCCATCCTGAGTCGAATCGGATATTTCAAACTTCCATATCGATTATGCGTTGATACTGCGCAGCGGAGAACCGCACTCGTTCGGCAATTCGGCGTCGTGCGGGTTGAATTGGCGCAAAACTACAGGCATTCTGGCTGCAGAGCGCCTTCATTCTGCGCAGCCCAGATCGTGCCACTCTGCTTAGGTGCGATCGGGATCGGCATGGGTGATGACGCCCGTTCTCTGCTGGGCTGATCAAACGCGGCGTGTGCCGACCGCGTAGCGTTGCGCTTTGCTCTTTATGTTTTTTCTGTGCGCCGGCGCATCCGCACTTCTCTTGGGTGGGAACATCTAAGGGCGAAGTAGGCTTGCTATCTTGCCGATAGTATCCATTGCCTTCACTCACCCCAGTTTCTCTGATCTGTACGCGGTTGCCTCTCCCTGCAACCTTCTGTACGCAGCCAGGAGAACCATGCGCTCATGTTGACCAGTGAACGACAGATTCAATCGCTGGATGATCTACGACGTTACGTTAATGAAACCTTGTGCGAGTTCGACAACTTGGAAGTTGGTGCGTTCCGGATGACGGAGCGAATTCTGTTGCGAGGCGGCAAGCCCTGCGGACTTTATTTTTGCCTGCACGGTCCGCGTGCGGTGAAGTTTTCCGCCATCTGGGAAACGCAACGCAACATGGTGTTGTTTTACGGCTCCAGCGGAGAACGATTCCAGAAAACTCAACTTGTGGCGGCGCCCGCCCTTGAGTTTGCAGCCGCATAACCGCGCTGCGCCCTGCCCAAATGCTTCCACGCGCTTGGGTCCGGAGAGTTCCGCTGGGACTTGAATGCCGTTGACGCTTCGGTCATTGATGGGTATACATAATTACACTAATTGGTCATACACGGAGGTTGGCTCATGCTAGTGCTTTCTCGCAGGGAAAACGAGCGGATCAGGCTCGGCGATTCGATTGTCGTGACGGTTGTGCGGCTGTCGGGCGATAAGGTCCGCCTGGGGATTGAGGCCCCGTCCAACGTGGTCGTCCTCCGCGACGAGTTGCAGTCGCACGGCGACGCGCCGCTTGCGGGCGTCGAGAGCGTCGATGTCGCCGGAGTCGATGCCGTTGCGGATGTGGGCGACACGCTTCGCGAAGCGTGTAGTTGCTCCCCGATCGCTACCGTTCCGACTTGATGCAAACCCTTGTCGGAAAAGGTTCTGTTGAGGCATTTGGGACAAGTGTTTTCGAGCGATTGGATGTTGTGCCTTATTTAAGCTGATCGAATCCGGGCATCGACGAGCGTGGGTTCCGACGCGCTGGTTCGCTGACCGATCAGTATGCTGGCCGCGCCTGGCTGGAGAGCAGAGCGAACCGTTTCGCGGCACGGGACGCACTCGCCGGGCGCGGCCAGCAGAACCGCCAGAACCTGCCGAAGGCGGCCGGGGCAAATCTCCGTGGGGAGGCTTCTTCCGCCTCTTCCCCTGGCGGCGAGCAAGAAACGCCGCCTGCGGTGCGTCTATCCCAGAGGCGGTCAAGAGCCGCTTCGCCTCGCCGCCCGTCCGGACCCGGCTTAACCGACGGCGGCAGTCTGACCGATACCCCCGAGTGCACGGGCGGCGGACTGTTCCTTGCCGCTGGGACCAATCAACGGAGCGGCATATTTTTGCAAATTTTTTTGACTTGAGGCCCCCGCTTATGTAACCTGACGCGCTGGAGAACCGGGAAGTGTTCACAGGTTCCAAAGTTTGGGAACCCAGAGCCCTGCCCGCCTACCCGCTGCCCAGGCGACAGCCAGACCAACCCGATTGCCTGGCAAGGCCGGATGCGCCGAACGATTGGCGTCCCACCCCGGCCACATAAGGAACCTTAGCAAAGAACCTCGGTAAAACCCGGGCCGCGTTCAAACCAGGACGTCGAGTCCGGAAAAAGGTTGTCCCGCCCGTTTCTCGTTGCGCTTCGAAGAATCAACCAATCTGTCATCAGGGAGAGTTTACATGTCTACCGTCAGGATGGGTCGTCGTGGGTTCTTGACCGTGGGAGCTGTGGCGGGGGCGGGGCTGACGCTGGCCGATTTCTTTCAGCTCCAGCAGGCCCAGGCTGAGCAGAAAAATTACGACTTCCTCGAAGCCAAGGCCAAGAGCGTGATTCATATTTTCCTGCCCGGGGGCGCCGCCCAGCAGGAAACATTCGACCCGAAGCCGTACGCTCCGATCGAGTACCGCGGCGAGCTGAAGCCCATTCCGACGAAGATCCCCGGCGCCCAGTTTTCGGAGCTGCTGCCCAAGACGGCGGCCGTCGCCGACAAGATCACGGTGGTCCGTTCCATGTCGCACGGCGAAGCGGCGCACGAACGCGGCACGCACAACATGTTCACCGGCTATCGGCCCAGCCCGGCCCTGGTGTTTCCGAGCATGGGCAGCGTGGTGAGCCACGAGTACGGGCCGCGCAACAATCTGCCGCCGTACGTTTGCATTCCGAACCAGCCGAACGAGTTCGCCGGCACCGGCTACCTGAGCTCGTCGTTCGCGCCGTTCAGTCTCGGTTCGGATCCCGCCGCCGGCGGTTTCAAGGTGCGAGACCTGAGCTTGTCCGGCGGCGTCGATGACGCTCGCTTCGCTCGCCGTCGCACCGCCTTGGAAGCCGTAAACGACTACTTCGCCAAAAAGGAGAAGTCGGACGCGCTGGGCGCCATGAACACGTTCTACGACCGGGCATACAGCTTGATCAGCTCGCAGGCCGCCCGCGAGGCGTTCAATATCGACGCGGAATCGCCGGGCGTCCGCGACGAATACGGCCGTCACGACGCCGGTCAGCGGATGCTGATGGCCCGTCGCCTGGTTGCTGCGGGCGTGCGCTTTGTCAGCTTGACCTACGGCGGCTGGGACATGCACAACAACATCACCGGCAGCATGAAGGGGCAATTGCCCAAGTTCGACCAGGCCTTCTCGACTTTGATCACGGACCTGGAACGCAACGGCCTGCTGGACGAGACGCTGGTCATGGTCTCGTCGGAATTCGGCCGTACGCCGAAGATCAACCGCACCTCTGGCCGCGATCACTGGCCGAAGGTGTTCAGCGTCGTGTTGGCGGGCGGCGGCGTCAAACGCGGCTCGATCTTCGGTTCGTCGAACTCGACGGCCAGCGAGCCCGAGGATGACGAAATCGGACCGGCCGATCTCGCGACCACGATTTACCATCAGTTGGGCATCGTGGCCGACAAGGAACTGATGGCGCCCGGCGATCGCCCGATCGAGATCGTCGACGGCGGCCAGGTTCGCAAGGGCCTGTTGGCCTGATTTGCAGCACGGCAATGAGTGCAGTGCAATGAATGGAGCCCTCTCCGAGCCAGGCCGCCGGAGAGGGACTCGCGTGCGGTTTGTGCGGTTGCCATAGCTGCTGCCGCAAAAAGTTGGGGCGCGGTTGCATCGCTGTCGAAATGCTGAAGATGAGGTGCTGATGTCTGCCTGCCTGAGTTGCCGCTCGTCGCACTGGCGCATTGTCAATCGGTGCTTGTCGCTTTGGGGCGCTCTGTTTGCGTTCGTTGCAACGGGACTTCAGCCGGCGCAAGCCGCCAGTCCCAGTCTCGGATCGATTGCGCCCTACGGCGCCCAGCGCGGCAGCGAGATCGAAGTCAGTTTTAACGGCGCCAACCTCGCCGACGCTCAGGAAGTGCTGCTCTATTATCCGGGCATCACGGTCGCGTCGCTGGAGGCCGTCAACGAACAGACCGTCAAGACCAAGCTGAAGATCGAGCCCGATTGCCGGTTGGGCATTCACGCAATGCGCGTCCGAACGGCGACGGGCATAACGAACTTGCGAACGTTCAACGTCGGCGCCTTGCCGGAAACGGCCGAAGTCGAACCCAATAACGAGTTCGTCTCGCCGCAGAAAATCAACCTCGATACGACGGTCAACGGCTTCGTCAATAACGAGGACGTCGACTATTACCTGGTCGAAGCCAAAAAGGGCGAGCGGATCACCGCCGAGATCGAAGGCATTCGCCTGGGCAATGCGTTCTTCGATCCTTACGTGGCGATTCTGGACGCGAAGCGCTTTGAGCTCGCTAGCTGCGACGACGCGGCCTTGGTCTGGCAGGATGCGATTGCCTCGGTCGTGGCGCCCGAAGACGGCAACTACATTGTGCAAGTCCGCGAGAGCGCATTTGGCGGCAGCGGCGCTTGCACCTATCGCCTGCACGTCGGCCGTTTTCCACGGCCGACGGCGGCCATTCCCGCCGGCGGCAAGCCGGGGGAAACCGTCAACGTGCGTTGGTTGGGAGACGTGCTGGGAGAAAAGGCGGAAGCCTTGCCGGTGCCCCCCGATCCGTCCGCCGTGTTCGGGCTGTTCGCCAAGGACGATAAAGGCGTCTCGCCGTCTCCCAACTCGTTCGTCGTCAGCGAACTGGGCAACGTCGTCGAAGCCGAGCCGAACAATGCCGCTGCACAGGCCACGCCGTTTGCGGCTCCGATGGCCTTGAATGGCGTGATTGCCGCGGACGGCGACGTCGATTGTTTCAAGTTTCCGGCCAAGCAAGGCCAGGCGTTTGATATCCACGTTTTGGCTCGCAGCATTCGTTCGCCGCTCGATCCCGTGTTGTACGTCAACCGGGCCAGCAACGGCGGCGGCGCGGGAGCAAATGATGATAGCGGCGGTCCCGATTCGTATCTGCGATTCACGGCGCCCGCGGATGACGACTACGTCATCACCATCAAGGACCATCTGGGCAAGGGGGGCGTTGATTACGCCTACCGCGTCGAATTGAAACCGGTCAAGCCCACGCTCGTGATGGGGCTGCCCGAGCGGCAGCAGTACGTGGACGTAACGGTCAGCGTGCCGCAAGGCAACCGTACAGCCTTTTTGGTCAGCGCCGCCCGCAAAGATTTTGGCGGCGAGTTAGCCTTGGAATTCAAAGACCTGCCGCCCGGCGTCACCGTCGAAACCGTGCCCATGGCCGCCAACCAGACGACCGTGCCGGTGCTGCTCACGGCCCCGCAAGGCGCCACGCTCGCCGGCAAACTGGTCGACGTGGTGGGACGCACGGTCGATCCGAACCTGGCGGTCGAGGGGCGTTTGGAGCAGGTGACCGGATTGGCCCGCGGCCAGAACAATATTCTGGTTTGGGGACATACGGCCCACCGCATGGCGGCGGCGATCACCGCCGAAGCGCCGTTCTCGATCGAAGTCGTCGAGCCGAAAGTGCCGCTGGTGCGTAACGGATCGATGAGCCTGAAAGTTGTGGCGAAGCGAAAGGAAGGCTTCACCGCCCCCATTTCCGTACGCATGTTGTACAACCCGCCGGGGGTCGGTTCTTCGGGCGATGTCTCGATTCCCGAGGGACAGAACGAAGCCGTGATCCCGTTGACCGCCAATGGCGGCGCCGAGGTCAAGGTTTGGAAGATTGCCGTGATGGGCGAAGCGACCGTCGGCAACGGCCGGGTGCTGGTCTCGTCGCAGTTGGCCAATCTGGACGTCGCCGAGCCGTATCTCGGTTTCGCCTTCAACGCGGCCGCCGTCGAGCAAGGCAAAGAGACCGAGCTGGTCATCAACGTGACCGCGAACAAACCGTTCGAAGGCGAGGCGGCGGTCGAACTGCTCGGCCTGCCGTTCGAAGCCGTCACCGAGCCGCAAAAGGTCACCAAGGACACGACCGAGTTGGTTTTCAAGGTCAAGACGACGCCCAAAACGCCCGCCGGCCGTCATAAGACCTTGCTTTGCCGTGCGACGATCATGGCCAACGGCGAACCGATCGTGCATGGGCTGGGCTCGGGCGAGTTGCGGATCGACGTGCCGCTGCCGCCGAAACCGAACGCGGCGCCTGCCCCGGCTCCCATGCCGATGCCGGCCGCTGTCGCCAAGCCTGCGGCTCCTGTCGAGAAGCGATTGACCCGACTTGAGAAACTCCGATTGGAGCGGGAAAAGGCCTTGGAAGAGGCCAAAGCCGCGGGCAAATAAGACAGACGCGAGACGATCAGTCCCGGCGGCGCCTGCGCCCCTGGCGGACTACGAACACGACCTGGAACGAACCTCGAGCGAACTTCGATAACGGGAGGGAAACGTGAGCAGCTACGGATGGACCGGACGAGCCTTGGCCGCGCTGTTGATGACTGTGGCTGTCGGCGTCGATGCGGCCCGCGCAGACGCAACGATTACAAAAATCGAAGTCTTTCCGCCCGACGTCAACTTGAATACGGCCCGGGACCGGCAGCGGATCATCGTCATGGCCACGCGCACCGACGGCGTCACGCTGGACGTCACCGCGCAGGCGCAGGCGACGCTCGCCAATCCGGCCCTGGCCAAGCTGGCGTCCTCCACCCTGTATCCGCAGGCCGACGGCGAGACGACGCTCAACGTCTCGTTTGGCGGGCATGCCGTGCAAGCCGCGGTGAAAGTCAAGGATGCAACGGCCGATCGCCCAATCAGCTTCAATCTGGATGTCATGCCGGTCTTCATGCGGTCCGGCTGCAATACGGGTAGTTGCCACGGCGCCGCGCGGGGCAAAGACGGCTTTCGCTTGTCGTTGTTTGGCTTTGATCCGCAGGGCGATCATTTCCGCCTGACGCGCGAGATTCCGTACCGCCGCATCAACCTGGCGGTCCCGGTGGAAAGCCTGCTGCTGGAGAAAACGGACGGCACCGTTCCGCACACCGGCGGCAAGCGGTACGACCGCGACAGCGAGCTCTACGCCACGTTGCTGCGCTGGCTCGAAGCAGGCGCCCCTTACGACGCGAAGGAAACGCCGAAGGTCGTCGAAGTGGAACTGTATCCCAAGCAAATCGTGCTCGAAGGCGAAGGCGCCACGCAGCAGATGGTGGCCCGGGCCAAATATGCTGACGGCACGGACCGGGATGTCACCGACCTGGCGGTGTTTTTGACCAACAACGACAACTCCGCGCCCATCTCGCCGGAAGGGCTCGTCACAGCCGCCAATCGGGGCGAAGCCTTCGTTATGGCTCGCTTCGAAACGCATACGGTCGGCAGCCAGGCGCTGGTGTTGCCCAAGGACCTGCAGTACTCGCCGCCGCAGGCTCAACCGGTCAATTACGTCGACGAACTGGTGAATGCCAAGTTGCGAAAGCTGCGATTGCTGCCCAGCGAGTTGTGCAACGATGAGACGTTCCTGCGTCGCGTTACGATCGACATCGCCGGCGTGCTGCCGACGGTAGAAGAGTATCAGCAGTTCACCACCGATCAGGATCCGGCCAAGCGAGCCAAGCTCATCGACCGCCTGCTGGATCGCAAGGAGTTTTCCGAGATCTGGGCGATGAAGTGGGCCGAGTTGCTGATCATTCGCTCGTCCAACCAGGTCAGCAAGAAGTCGGCCTTCCTGTATGCCAACTGGTTGACGGCCCAGATCCAGGAAAACGTGCCGCTCAACAAGATGGTGCAGGAACTGCTGGGCGCCAGCGGCGGGACGTTCAAGAATCCTCCGACGAATTACTACCAGATCGAGCGCGATACGCTGAAAACGGCGGAGAACGTGGCTCAGGTATTCATGGGCATCCGCACCCAGTGCGCGCAGTGCCATAACCATCCGTTCGACCGCTGGACGATGGATGATTACTACAGTTTCGCCGCGTTCTTCTCGCAGATCGGCCGCAAGCAAGGCGAAGACTATCGCGAGACGATCGTCTTCAACTCGGGCGGAGGCGAGGTGAAGCATCCGGTTGGCGGTCGCGTGATGCCGCCGAAGTTCCTCGGCGGCGAGCAGCCGGACGTCAAAGGCAAGGATCGCCGCGAGGCGCTTGCCGCATGGCTGGCTTCTCCGAACAATCCGTACTTTGCCACCAGCGTCGCCAACCGCGTTTGGGACCATTTCTTCGGCATCGGCATCGTGCAGCCGGTCGACGACGTGCGGGTCAGCAATCCGGCCAGCAATCCGGAACTGTACCAGGCGCTGGGCGAGAAGTTCACGCAGTACAACTACGATTTCAAGCAGTTGGTGCGGGATATCTGCAACTCCAACGCATATCAGCGTTCGACGCAGCGCAATGCCAGCAATGAGTCGGACGAGTTGAATTTCGCCCATTCGCGGATTCGCCGCATCCGGGCTGAAAGCCTGCTGGATTGCATCAGCCAGGCGACCGACACCAAGGATAAGTTCCCGGGCTTGCCGCTCGGATCGCGTGCCGTGCAGGTCGCTGACGGCCAGACGAGCACCTATTTCCTCACGACGTTCGGCCGCTCGACGCGAAACACTGTCTGCTCGTGCGAGGTCAATACCGAGCCGACCTTGTCGCAGTCGCTGCATATGATCAACGGCGATACGATCGAAGGCAAAATCCGCAACGGCGGTCTTATTCAGGCGCAGTTGAAGGAAGGCAAGACGCCCGACCAGATCGTGGAGTCAATCTATATCCGCTGCCTGTGCCGCAAGCCCTCCGCCGAGGAGTTGGCCAAGCTCAACGCGGCGGTCGCCGAAGAGAAAAACCCGCAAGCGGCCTTGCAAGATATCTTCTGGGCCGTGTTGAACTCGCGAGAGTTCATGTTCAACCACTAGCTGCAAGCCCGTTACGACGGGCAGTAAGGAGCCGCTCGCGCTGACCGGCGCCAGAACGACAGCTTCTGACGCCGGTCCTGCCTCGCGTCTCCTGGTCTTCCCTGAAGAAGTTCTCCTGAAGCAGTTCCTGAAAGAGTTGAAGAGCGATGATGACCCGAATTGCGACGACGATCTTCCGCCATCGACGCCGGTTGCTTTCGCTGCTGGCTGGCATGGCAGTTTGCGGGCAGGCGGCTTTCGCCGAAGAGGCCAAGCCCGCTGAGCCGGCCAAACCCAAGATCACGTACGCGGACCACGTGCAGGCGATCTTTCGGGAACATTGCTACACGTGTCATAGTGCGGACACCGCGAAGAGCGACCTGGCGCTGGACAACTACGGCGCGGTCATGCGCGGCGGCGCCAGCGGAGAGGTGATTGCGGCGGGCGATCCCGACAGCTCGCGGTTGTGGGCCCTCGTGGCGCATCTGGAAACGCCGGAAATGCCGCCCCAACAGCCCAAGCTGGCCGACGCCAAGCTGGAATTGATCAAGCAGTGGATCGCCGGGGGCGCCTTGGAGAACTCCGGTTCCAAAGCGGTGGTCAAAAAGAAACCGGCCATCGACCTGAAGGTGACCGCGGGCGCCGGCAAGCCGACCGGTCCGGTCGCCATGCCCGAGGGCGTGCTGAAGCAGCCGGTCGTATATACCTCGCGTCCAGGCGCCGTGACGGCCGTCGCGTCCAGTCCCTGGGCTCCGCTGTTGGCGATTGCGGGCCAGAAGCAGATTGCGTTGTACAACTCCGATACCGGCGCGCTGCTGGGCATCCTGCCGTTTCCGGAAGGCATGCCGCAGACGCTGAAGTTCAGCCGTTCCGGCGCGCTATTGCTCGCCGGCGGCGGGCGCGGCGGCAAGCAGGGGCTTGTCGCCGTGTATGACGTGAAGACGGGCGCCCGGGTGTTCCAGGTGGGCGACGAACTCGATACCGTGCTGGCCGCCGACATCAACAACAATCACACGTTGATCGCCCTGGGCGGTCCGCGCCGCGTTGTTCGCGTCTATTCCGCGGCCGACGGTGCATTGGTCTATGAACTCAAGAAGCACACCGACTGGATCACGTCGTTGGAATTCAGCCCGGACGGCGTGTTGTTGGCCACCGGCGATCGCAACGGCGGGCTGTTCGTCTGGGAAGCCGATACCGGCCGCGAATACCAGAACCTTGCCGGTCATACGGGCGCCATCAGCGACGTCAGTTGGCGGCTCGATTCCAACGTGCTGGCGAGCACCAGCGAAGACGCGACCATCAAGCTGTGGGAGATGGAGAACGGCAAGCAGTTCAAGAACTGGGGCGCCCACGGCGGCGGCAGCGAATCGGTCGATTACACGCATGACGGCCGGCTGGTTTCCACCGGCCGCGACCGAGTGACGAAAGTCTGGGATCAGAACGGGAAGCAGCTTAAGGCGTTTTCCGCGTTTGGCGATATCGGCATGCGAGCCACGTTCACGCATGACGGCGCCCGTGTCGTGGCGGGCGACTGGACGGGCGAAGTGCGGATGTGGAACTTCGCCGACGGCCAGCTCCTGATGCAGTTGGCCGTAAATCCGCCGACGCTGGAAATGGCCGCGGCTGCAGCGGCGCAGCAGGCGACTGCCGCGGCGACGGCGGCTCAGCAGGCGGCGGCAGCCCAAGCGGCGGCGCAAAAGGCCGCCACGGACCTGGCGGCGGCTTTGACGGCCGCCAATCAGAAAGTGGCCGCCGTACAGGCGCAAATCGCCAAGACTGAAGCCGATCGCGTGCAGGCGGAGAAAGAGCTGGTTGCCAAGACGGCCGCAGTCAAGCCTGCTGCTGACGCGGCGGCTGCGGCTAAGGCTGCGGCTGATCAGGCCAACGCAGAGAATGGGGCGGCCGCGAAAGTGGCTGCGGAAAAGGCCGCCGCCAACAAGGCCGCTGCTGATGCTTTGGCGGCCGAGCAAAACGACGCCAACAAACAAGCGGCTGAAAAGGCCGCGGCCGAGCTCGCCGCCGCATCGAAGACCGCGATGGACAAGGCTGCCGCCGCCAAGACTGCCGCGGAAAAAGCGGCGGCCTCGCAAACCGCAGCCCAACAGGCCGAAGCCGCTCGGGCGGCTGCTGCCAAAGATCTGGCTGCCAAGACCGCCTTGGCCAAGAGTACCGCCGACATGTTGCCCGGCGCCAAGGCCGTCGTCGAAAAGCAGACGGCCGCCAAGGCCGCTGCCGATAAGGCCCTGGCCGAAAAGGCCGCCGCGGCGAAAGCCGCCGCCGACCAGGCTGCTGGCGCCAAGGCTTCTGCAGACCGGGCCGCCGCAGACAAGGCGGCATACGATCAGGCTCAGGCTGCCAAGACCGCTCAGGCGAACGCGGCCAAATAGCTCGCCTTAGACTCGCCGAAAAGCCGTTCCGCTCGCCTCAGGCGAGCGGGGGGACGTCAGTCCCCTGGTGGCGATGGCCGGCCAAGCAGGCATGGCCGCGTCAGCGAAAGAAGCGATCTCGTCTTGGGCTCGCAATCGGCGGTTGATGCCTCGGGTTCGCTACTATCGGCTTTCGCTCCGCGAAAGCACGTTCTTTTGCGGTTTGAGAGCTGACGATATAACGTCTGGGACTGCCGGCTCATCTCACGGCAAGTCTTCAGACTCGCCTCGAACCTTGCCGGCGACTCGTACGCGGCGAAAATAGCCGAGCAGTTCCATCTTCTGCACCAGTCGCTTGGCGATCGGACCGGCGACGTCGCCGCCGGAACCGGCGTGCTCCAATGCGACGGCAAATGCGACGACGGGCGATTCCGCCGGGGCGTAGCCGGCGAACCAGGCATGGTCCTCGCGGTCGCCTCCGGTTTCCGCCGTACCCGTCTTGCCGGCAATGTCGATCGTCTGACAATACACGGTGCGATGTCCCGTGCCCGCGGGATCGGCCACGACTTGCTCCAGTCCTCGACGCACCGCCTCGAGCGAGGCGGCGTGCAAGCCGTCGATCGGCTCGCTCGCGGCAAGCCCGAGCGACGTTGCGTTATCATTGTCGCTGGCGCCAGCCAGGTCAGACGCCGCTATGCCCAACCGCAAGGCCAGGTGCGGCTGAACCAGGCGTCCCCCGTTGGCCACGGCGGCCATCAGCCTCGCCACTTGCAGCGGCGTGGCCGTCAGTTCGCCTTGGCCGATTGCCAGGGCAAGCGTGTCGCCATCGCGCCACACGTGCCCGTGGCGCTGGCGCACCGTTGCAGGCGCCGGCAAGGTTCCGGCGGGTTCAAAGGGCAAGTCGACGCCGGTCGCGGCGCCGAAGCCGAACTTTTCAGCCCACGCGACCAGAGGCGCCGCGCCGGCACGCTCGGCGAAATGAAAGAAGTAGACGTTGCAACTCTGCGCCAAGGCGTCGCACAACGAGATGCTTTCGTGGCCGCGCTGCTGGCGGCGGTAGATCATGCAGCGTTGCCGGGTCGGTTGGTGCAGATAACCTTGGCAGTAAAAGAGCTCCTCGGGCGAGACGACTTGATGCTCGAGCAAGGCGATGGCCGTCAGCGGCTTGAACACGGAGCCTGGCGGAATGGCCATGCGGATGGCGCGATCGAACAGCGGCCGGTCGGGTTGGCTGAGCAGGTCTTGCGCGGCGCCGGAATCGCCCGCCGCAAAGTCGTTCGGGTCGTACCGCGGCGCGGAAGCGGCGGCCAGGATAGCGCCGGTGCGCACGTCCAGCGCCACGACTGCTCCGCCTGCCTCCGCCAACTCGTCATTGGCTTGTCGCGGGCGGCGGGCCAGCGTCTGATCGAGCAGCGTTTCCGCCAAACGCTGCACCGCCGGATCGATCGACAGCGTCAGGTCGCTTCCGGCTTCAGGCTCGCGCGTCTGCTCGACGGACAGCACGCGGCCGCTGCGATTGCTCCGTTCGATGGCCAGCCCGGCCTTGCCGCGCAGCGCCGTTTCGAATTGCCGCTCGGCCCCGGTCCGGCCGACCCAGTCGTCGGCATGATAGGCAAAGTCCGAATCGTCGCTGCGTTCGCCGTTTTCCTCGTCGTCGCTTGGTTGTTGCCCCGCCTGTAGTTCATCCGCTTCGATCGGACCGAGGTGCCCCAGGACATTCGCTGCCAGGTCGCCTGAGGGGTAGACTCGCCGGCGCCGCTCGACAATCCGCACGCCCGGGTATCGTTCGGGGCGGCCCTCGATTTCCGCCACGGCGGCGAGCGACAGATCCTCGAACAAGACGTGATAGTCGACTTCTTCCGCAACGGAGATTCTCGAGAAGGGAACCGGGCCATCGCGTGCGACGAGAATGTCCGCCAGCCGGCGTCCCAGCCGCCCGGCCCAAGTCTCGCCTTGTTCGGCGGCGTTTCGCTCTGCGGCGGCGCGCGCCAGGCGTCGATCGTACAGCTTCCGGCGGCGCTCGTTGACGTGTTCGGCAATTCTCGTGACGCGCGATTGAATCTCTTGGGCGCGGCGTTGGAAATCCGCAGGGGTGCGACCGCACAAGGTCGCGAGCCGCCCGGCCAACTCGGCGCGTTGCGCAAGAATGCGGCGTTGCTCGGCTTCGACGCTTTCCCGCCGGCGTCGTTCGGCGCGCGGCAGCCGTTGGCGGGCCGTTTGTTCCAGCCAGCGAGGATTGGGCGGTTGCTCCAGATAGCGATAGTGTATGGCCAGGGCCGCAACCTGGCGATCGTAAGCCAGCACCGTGCCGTCGCGGGCAAGAATGCGGCCGCGTGGGCCCGCCGTACGTTCAATCCGCTTAATCGGCTGCGCCGCTTCGCGGCGATACGCTTCTCCGTAGAAACATTCGAGCGCAACGACGCGGGCAAAAACGACCGCGGCGCAGGCGGCGATTGCGGCCAGCACCCATCGCAGCCGGCCGCGAGCGTCGGCGCCTTGCTGCTCTTCGGCGCCTTCCGCTGCCAGGCTGTTCCAATCGAAGTATTGGCTCGGTCGCATCAACTCCACCGCGGCTTGCGGACCCACTCGCTGACCATCAACGGCGGCAAGGAGATGGCGGCCGTGTAAGCGCCGACGGCCAGGCAACGCAAGGCCATCGTGGCAAGCCCCATGTCGATTTCACCCAGGATCTTGCGAATCAGACCGATGGCCAGCGCCTGGGCGGCGATTGCCGGCGCCAGCGCCGCCGCCTTGAGCCAGACGGGCAACCTGGCCAATTGCGGTTGCGCAGACGCCAGGCAGTAAGCGACCAGCGCAAAGCTGGCCATGCTGACGCCGAGCCGGCCCGTGGCGTTCAGATCGGCCAGCAGCCCGAGCGCCGCAGCGCCCAGGTACGCACGCGGACGTCCGCCAACCGTCGTCCAAATGAGAGCGGTCAGCGCCAACAGGTCAGGCGCCGCAGAGCCGATGGTCCACGCCGGCGCCAGCGCCGTGTCGAGCACAACGGACAGATAGGCGCCGCAGATCAACAGGCCGTAACTCAGCATTAAGGGCTCCCAACTTCGTCTGGGGCGCGCGCGATGCGCTCGGGATTGAGTTGGAGCCGCAATACCTCCACTTCGCCTGGAGAGTCCCGGCCGACCGCGGGCTCCATCCAGATTTGCCAATGAGCATCGCCCGCTCGGCGTTCGACTCGCGTCACCCGGCCGTACACGGCCCCAAGCGCGCCGGCGCCTGTCTCGCCTGCCGCCAGCACCAGATCTCCCGCTGAGACGGGTTCCGTGACTTCGACCATGCGAATGCGGCACAGCGATTCGCCGGCGCCTTCCAGCACGCCCCGCGCGCCGCGACGCAGTCCGGCTTCATTCCGCTGGGCCAGTTGCACCAGATCTCGGTAGCCGGGATCGGTGACCTTACGCACGATGGAGGTTTGCGGCCCCACCTCCACGAGCTTGCCGAGGATGCGCCGGCCGGCCAACGCCAGGTCGTCGACGGAAAGTTCTGCATTGCGGCCTTGGTCGAGTACGACGGTTGAGGCGTCGAAGACCAGCGCATCCGTCTCCAAGCCGGCATTATGTCCGGCGTCGAGCAGTTCCAGGCGTTCGAGAAAGGAGCGGGCTTGCGGTCCAAGCGCGCGGGCATGAATCAGCGTCGGACGCACCAGCGACGCCGAGGCAGTTATGCCGCCTTCCGCGTCTTGTTCGGCTGCTTCGCGCTCGGCGGCCCACGCCAGGGCTGTTTCCAACTCCTGATTCCGCTCGCGTAATCGCTGCAGTTCTTCGGCCAGTTCCTGCTGCTGCTCGGCCGTCGCCAGGCCCAGACGGCAGCGAATGACCCAACGGAACGCGCGCCGCCGAACCGAGACCGCCCATTTCTGCCCAGGAGCAAAGAGCGAGGAAACGGCGTCTTTCAGCGGCGCGGTCGCGCGAGGCGGCGCCAGCATCAACAGCACCGATGCGAACAGCACGGGCGAGAGCGGCGCGAAGGGGAGCGACCCGGCGCGCCGCCAAAGCGAGCGATTAGAGATTGTCATCGCCCGCCTCCAGAACCTTGTGCCACTGGCCCAGGTGTTCCAGGCAAATCAGCGCGCCTTTGGCGACGGCTTCCAGGGCATCGTCCGCCACCCGAGCGGGCAAGCCGGTATGTTCCATGACGTACCTGTCGAGTCCGCGCGTCAGCGCGCCGCCCCCGGCCAGCACCAGGCCATTGTCAACCAGGTCGGCGGCCAATTCCGGTCCGCAGCCGTCGAGCACGTCCTTGATGCAAGCGATGATCTTGCTTAGCGGCTCGCCCAGCGCCTCGCGCACCTCTTCGCTGGTAATGGTCGCTTTTCGCGGCAAGCCGCTGATGGCGTCGGCGCCGGAAACCTCGTCGACCAGTTCCTCTTCCAGCGGGTAGGCGCTGCCGATCTCGATCCGCAGCCGCTCGGCCGTCGCCAGACCGATGCGCAGGCTATAGTGCCGTCGCAGATAGTCGACGATGGCGCGATCGAACGCGTCGCCGCCGACGCGGATCGACTCGCAGGCCACCGTATCCGTCATGCTCAGCACGGCAATTTCCGTGGTGCCGCCGCCGATATCGCAAATCATGCTGGCCACCGGCTCAGCCACCGGCAAGCCGACGCCGATGGCGGCCGCTTTGGCTTCGCTGATCAGCAGCACCTGCCGCGCGCCGGCGCGATGCGCGCTGTTGTAGATGGCCCGCCTTTCGACCGGCGTGATAGAGCCGGGCGCCGCGACCAGCACGCGCGGGCGCGAGACCCAGCGCTGTCGCTGGCTCTTACGGAAAAAATACCGCAGCATGGCTTCGCACAGCTCGAAGTCGGTAATCACGCCGTCGCGCAGCGGGCGGACGACGGAGATGGAGCCCGGCGTGCGCCCGAGCATTTGTTTGGCCAGGCGTCCGACGGCGCAGCCGCCGGAGAGAATCTGGTGCGTCCCTTCCTTGACGGCTACGACCGAAGGTTCATTCAGCACCACGCCTTCGCCCGGCACGCTGACCAGCGTGTTGGCCGTGCCCAGGTCGATGGCCAGATCCGAACCGAGAAATCCGCGGAGCCGATGGAGCATCCTTGCTCTTCTTTCGCGCGAGTTGTACGTCGATCGCCGTGCGGCCTGACGTCCAATCGGACAAGGCCGGCCGGCTGATGCGAACTAGGCCAGTAGTCTTTCGGCCGCCGGCAATCCGTTTGCAGGCGACGCGTTCGAAGCGGGGATATAGCCGACGGCGCTCTGACCTGCCGCCTTGATATCCCAGTTGTAACGGCTCATTTCCAAGCACAAAAACAGGATCGACATCAGGACGGCGACCAGGGCGATGCCCAACAGGACCGTGTAAACGTTGGCCTTGGGCTTCTGGACGACCAGTCCGCGTCCTGGATCAGTTGAGTCTGGTAGCGACACGGTCTTCCCTCACAATCGGGCCCTTCTTGAATTCCGGAACCAACTTGCCCACGGACTTGTCGGGAGTGGTTTTCACCACTTCCGCGACGCCGAGGAACTTGCTCGTGCCCGCGTGATTGCGATACAGAAACACACGATGGCCGGGACGCAAACCATCGTCGCCGCCCAGCGACATCTCGACCATGCCGTCGGAACGACTGGCCAGCACCACGCCGTCCAGCTTGGGCGGGATGTTGTCGACGGAAGCTTCCAGATCGACGCCTTTGCGCTCAGCGGCCTTGCGGTACTGGGCGGTGAGCGTCGTCAGCATTTGAGCGTTTGCCTGGGCGCGGGTCAGTTCGTTGGTTGCCTGGTGCAGCTTATCCTCGAGAGCGACGGAATTGTCGAATTGCGTGTCGCGGTCGGAATAGGCCTTGGCCATCTGATCGCGAAGGGTTCCGATCTCCTCAAGTTTAGCGCTCAGCATTTCCTGAGACTGCTTGGTGGTTTCCTGGGCGACGCGGGTCTCTTCCTTGATCGTGGCTTCGCGCTGCAACAGGTCGTCGTATTCCTTCTTCAGCTCGGCCTTCTCGGTCTCGAGCTTGGCGAGCTGGACGCGGCGGGCCGCCTCTTCACTGTCGACTTCGGTCTTCAGCTTGGCCAACTGCGCTTCGAGATCCGCCACTTTCGCCTTCGCTTCCGCCAACTGGTGTTTCAGGCCTAAAGGCTGGCCCGGCTTGACCTCCTGCTGCGTGCGATTGATGGTGGCGATCCAGTTCTTGTGCGTGGCATACACCATCAACGACATGCCGAGGAATACCAGGCTCATCACCAGGATGAGCACCACGAAGATCTTCCCGAGAAGGTTCATGCCGACCTCTCTCCTCTTTGTCCCGCGTAACTGTGCGAGACGGCTATTTGACGAAAAGACTCAAGGATTGCATTCGTTGGCGTCTGTCTCGTGCTGGTTTGCGCAGCGCCAGCCCGTATCCGCTAGCATTGACGAGCCCCAACCACAACAAGCAACAAGAGATAGATTCACCGAACGGTGCATCTAGTATATCTTCCCGGAATTTTGAAAGTCAATTAAGATCCGGCCGGATTTGTTAAATTGGGGAGAGTGGGGCGTCCGAGAGCGAAAGCTCGCGTTTTTCATTCGCCGATTGGTTTTGGCCAGGCGAGAATCGGTTCCTGAGGATTGGAATGATCGGAGGTTTTGGGAAACTCAGACGGGCCGCCGATTTGATAGGCACGTCGAGGGGGGGCGATGGCGGGGGCGGGCCCTTTTTTTCCGGGCGGCAATACTGGAGCCGATTGGGCATGCGAGTCAACGACGTGTCGGGCTGAGGAACCCGGCCGTAGGCGGCGAAGCAGAAGAAAAGCCTGGTTCCAAGCCTTGGCTGTAAAAGCGACTGCGGGCTAAGCTGACCGGGAAAGCCCGACATGGGCGCCGAGCATTCTTTCAGAGCCTTGGGGGGCCCTTTTCCATTATGACCCGTCAAAAACCGCCTGGCGTTTCCTGGCAGTCGTTTATCGAACGCCAGATCCTCGACGCGTACGCTGCCGGCGATTTCGAAAATCTGCCCGGCTTCGGCAAGCCGATTCCGGAACTCGACGAACCAGATGACGAACTGTGGTGGGTGAAGAACCTGGTCAAGCGTGAGCGTCTGTCGGTCGTTCCGCCGAGTCTGGAAATCCTCCGCGAAGTCGAAAAGGGGCTGGAGCGCGTCTGGACTCTGTCCTACGAAAGCGACGTCCGGCAGGCGACCGCCGTACTGAACGAGAAGATTCGCAAGGCGAACTTCGCCATCACGGGGGGCCCACCGAGCACGATGGGCGACTTGAACGTCGACGAGATCGTCGAGCACTGGCACGCAAAGCGAACGAGCTGATCGCGGGAGACGCCGCGTGCGATTCGGTCTGAGAACGCTGCTGATTGCCGTGACTGCGGTTTGTCTGGCGTTGGGAATGGTCTGTGACCGGGCCTATCGGCAGAAGCGCGCGGTCGACGACATTCTCGCGAGCGGCGGTCGCGTTTCCTACCGCGAAGCCGGCGGCTGGCTGACGCTCGATCGACTGTGGCTTGGGAGGGATTTCTTCCAACCGGTGACAAAGGTCTTTTGGGCTGGGGCCGCGATTGAAGACGATGATCTCGCTTGCATCCGAGCGCTGCCCGGCCTGGATATGCTGTCGCTCGCCAGCACGCCCGTCACCGATGCAGGTTTGATGCATCTCGAAAGCCTGCACGCGGCCGTCTTGATTGACCTGCGTTTCACGCAGGTTACCGATAATGGAGTCGCTCGATTGCGCCGCGAGTTGCCCCAGGCGAAAATCTTGCTGCACAATGATGTTGAATGACTGCGATATCGAATGACTGCCAGGCTTGCAGCACTGCTGGAAAGGAGTTGGTGGACCTATTCCGCCGCGAAAGTTGACTGGTTTTCAAGCGTCTATCACTTTTTCAACCTCGCCGAGGGCGCAGCCTGGTCTTTGCTCGCGGCGCTCGTGCTGAAGCGATCGTTCCAGCACGCGCGTTCGCCTGTTGAAATCGCTTACGCGGCGGCCTTCGCCGCATTTGGAGCGAGCGACTTTCGCGAGGCGTATGCCTTGGAAACCTGGCTGATACTTGCCAAGG
Organism: Pirellulales bacterium; assembly: GCA_035547635.1. Taxonomy (GTDB): domain Bacteria; phylum Planctomycetota; class Planctomycetia; order Pirellulales; family JAICIG01; genus JAICIG01. The sequence goes on along the minus strand of DASZUP010000756.1, from coordinate 7,866 downwards.
GCGTCAATCTGGTTTGCCTGGCTCTGATGCGCGGTTATGTGATTCGGCGGTTTTATCCCGAGAGCAAGACGTACTGATTTCATCTGAGTGCGGGCTCCGGCGAGGGCCGCCCGAAATCGCGCTCGTTTGGCCAGCCTTAGCCCCGTACAGCCGCCAGCAACTCGCCGACCGTCTGTTCCAAGAGCGGCTCGCCGCCGAACTGCATGCCGAGATCCCGCAGCTTGCCGGTCTCAATCTGGTGTTTGGGCGCCGTCGGTTGGCCGAGAATCTCGCCTTTGCCGCCACTCAAGCGTCGGGCGATTGTGGCGACTTCGTACTCTGAGATATAGCGGTCGTAGCAGTTAAAGGCTTCGCCGGAAATGCCAGGCGCCTTGAGCAGCAACTCGATGGCCTGGGCCACGTCGGCGGCATGCACCTCCTTGCCGCCTCGGGTACACTGCACCGGTTTGCCTCGCGCCACGTCGCGCACCAGCGAGAACCATTTACTCTGTTCGGCGGGACGCGCGAGCCCGTAAATGCCTGTGGGCCGCACGGCGCAAATCTCATAGCCTTGTCCCCAGCCGTAGCTGTGAACGAACTGTTCCAAGGCCGCCTTGTGGGCGCCGTAGTGGCTGGTCGCCCAGGTCGGGTGCGTTTCGTCAAGCGGCCGGTCGCTGAGGATTTTCTCGTGAACCGCGCAGGTGGAGACGAATACGAAGCGCCGCGCGCCGGCCGCCCTTGCCGCTTCGATCAGACGCAAAGTTCCGAGCACGTTCCGTTCGGCGAACTCGATCACGTCTCCCTCGCCGCCGCGGAAACCGCCGCCGGGATGAAATAACGCGGCGTGGACCACGGCGTCGCAACCGGCAACGAGCGCTGATGCCGAGTCGGCGTTACTCAAATCGCCGACGACCCAGTTCAGCCGCTCGCCGGCATCGAAACCGCCGAGGTCGCTGGTTTCGCGTCGCCAACAGCGCAAGTGGAAGCCTTGCGACAACAGCCTCGCCACGATGTAACGTCCGAGAAATCCAGTGGCGCCGGTCACAGCGATTTGCATGAGGAAGATGCTTTCTTGCTAAGTGCTGGAGATTGTTCGATCGCCGGTTTGGCAGTTGTCGCCCTGGCGGGGACCCGAGGCCGCGCGAGAAGGCCACAATCAAAGCCAAAATGCAAATCGTAAACCGCTACGGTCAATTTGCGTTTTTCAATTTACGCTTTGCGTTTTGCATTGTCGCCGCAGACGAATCGCACGGCTCGCGCCTACCAGAAACAGGTGAGCATTTCGCCGCCTGGGCGTCTTAAGTGCCGTTTTGCCAATTGGTTGCGTCTTTTTTTGGCGCTGGGCCGGGAAATGCCCTGTGCGGTCCGCACGCCCCATTTGGTTCCCATTTCAAAGCTAAGCGGGGGGACGACGAACTGCCCGGGCTCTGATATGATTAACCATATAGGGGGAGTCGCCCGGCGGGAACTGTGGTCGTGAGACACAGTCAGTTTTCGGCGGGGCACGCCCCATCTCGGTAGCAGCTTGGCTGCAATTGCACCACCTTGCCTACTAGCGGGAAGGGCGTTCCCACCGATGTCGTCGTACGCTGGAACCGTCGTCAAAGCTCGTCAGGGAGTGATTGGGCTCTTTTGCCTGTTCGGTCTGCTCTATTTCATTCAAGGCACGAATGAAACGGCGACCGGCCTGCCCAATCAAAGCTTGCTTTCCCTCCTGAAACGCTGGGGGAGCTCGCCTTCGCAGATCACCACCTTCGTGGCCTTGTTGGGCGTGCCTTGGTGCTTGAAGCCGTTTTTCGGCTTGCTCTCGGATTTCGTGCGGTTGGCCGGCTATCGCCGCAAGAGCTACCTGGTTCTGGCAGGCATGGCCACGACGGCGTGCTTTCTGGGCTTATACCTGCTGCCCCTGTCGTCCGGCTCCAAACACCTGTTATTGTTCGGACTGTTCGTGCCGACGCTGGCGGTAACCTTCGCCGACGTCGTACTGGATGCCTTGGTGATCGAGCTCGGGCAGCCGACGGGCATCACCGGCCGCTTGCAGTCCGTCCGCTGGGGCGCCAGCTATGCCGCTACCATCGTCACCGGATATCTGGGCGGCGCCTTGTGCCAGGCCGGACAACAGCGTATCGCATTCCTGGTTTGCGGCGGACTCGCGGGATTAGGCCTGTTCCTGTCGGTCTTCTGGGTGCGCGAGCCGCGGCGAGTGGTCGTCGAAGAAGATTTGCCTTCGCTCAAGTCAGCGGTGGCGGATGCGTTTCGGTCGCGTGCGGTGCTGGTGACCGGCCTGTTCCTGTTCGCCTGGCACTTCAATCCCTTCACGCAGGCGATGCTGTACCTGCACATGACCTCAACGCTCAGCCTGAGCGAGGAAACGTACGGTCGCTCCATGTCCATGCTGGCGATCGGTTCGATTCTGGCTTGCGCCTGCTACAGCGTCTTTTGCCGGAAGTTCACCATGCGGACCATGGCGCCTGCTTCCGTCGTCGCCGGCGTGCTCAGCAACGCCGCCTATTGGATGATGGACGGCCCAAGGTCGGTGGATGCCGTCAGCCTGTTCGTCGGATTCACCTACATGACCGCGAACATGATCCAGTGCGACCTGGCCGCAAGAGCCTGCCCGATCCATGCGGCGGGCACGGTGTTCGGCGCCTTCATGGCGCTCTGCAACGTCAGCACCTTGCTATCGATCTGGCTGGGCGGCTACTTCTACCAAGAGCTGGCTGCGTGGCGGGGCGGGATATACGCCTTCCAGCTCACGTTGCTTGCCGGTTGCATCTTTATCGCGGCATCGTGGCTGGTCGCACGAAAATTGCCAGCCAAACTGCTCTCGAGCTGAACGCCGACGTTCGCACGTCCTACCTGCGGGCGAAGCGACTTGCTGCAGCTTTCCGAAACCGCTCAGCCCTTGTGGACGGAATAGATCGCCTCGTCTTGCTGCGTTTCGCTCTTTGCCTGTAACACGCTGGCGCTGGCCCGTTTTGCGGCGCCTATAACGCCTGCGGGGCTTCCGCTAGAGGTCACTTCGACATTGACCGACGATAACAAGGGCGGGTATAGTTTGCCGCCCTTCTAGCGACCGTGGTGGAGGTTTGATCGTGCCTCGCTTTCCGTCTGTCACCCGGGCCCTGATCTGGGTCGTGGCCGCTTTTTTAACTGCCGGCGTTTCGGGCTGCGCTGCGGTCAAGGCCACCCGGCAGCCCGACAAGAAAGACCTGGGCGTGTTGCACCAAGGCGTGCCGCGCACGCACGTGGTGGCGGAACTGGGCCGGCCCGAATGGACGCGAGAGCGAGACGGAATCATCACCGACGTTTTCTCGTTCAAACAGGGCTATAGCAAGGGCGTCAAAGCCACCAGGGCGCTCGCGCATGGCGCCGCCGACGTGGTGACGGGCGGTCTGTGGGAAGTGATCGGCATTCCGGCCGAGACGCTTGCCGATGGCACCGACGTGCAAGTCGTCGTCAGCTACGACAACCTGGAAAACGTCCACGCCGTGCAAGTCATCAAGGGACAGAAAGTCCTGGAAGAGCGTCGCGGCCTGTTCGCACGCCGGTCGAAGAAGCCCCAAGCCAAGCAAAACGCCCAACTGGTCTCCAGCCGCCGCAAAGTCGCCGGCCGCTGAGTCCTCCCCTAAGACCGCGACGCGGCCTTATCCGCCAGTGCTGCGGCCATGCGCTGGAAGACGTCGCTCCAATCGCCGACGCGGTGTTTGCGGAACAGCCGCACGCTGGGATACCAGGGACTGCCATCGCAATCGAGCAGCCAACGCCAGTCGGGCGACAAGGTGAGCGCAATCCAGGTCGGCGCGCCAAGGGCGCCTGCCAGGTGGCCCAGCGATGAATCGCAGGTGATCACCAGATCCAGGTGTTGCATGACCGCCGCAGTGTCCATAAACGCGCCGGAAGTCAGGTCCAGCCGCTGCGCCAGATCGATCACGGAGAACCGGCCGCCGACTTCTTTGACCTGCTCGCTGCCGATGCCTTTCTGCAGGCTGATCAACTGCACGCCTGGCACGCGGGCCAGGGGTTCGAACGCCAACAGCGGAATCGAGCGCACGTGGTCCATGCGGTTCTTGGGGCTCCCCTTCCAGGCGATGCCTACCTTGAACGAGCGGATCGACGCCAGCTCTCGGCCCCATTGTTCCACCAGGTACGGATCGGGCCGCAGATACGGAATCTCCGCCGGCAGCGTTTCCAGCGTCGAACGGAACAGCAGCGGCAGACTCAATAATGGAACATAGCAATCGAACGCGGGCACGGGTTCGCCTTGCGCAACCAGGCGATCGATCCCAGGGCAACTCGACAGGATTTGTACCAGCGGCTTCTGGCAGACGACGATGACTTTGCCGCCTCGCTGCTGCACCAGCGGGGCGTAACGAATGAATTGCAGCGTGTCGCCCAGCCCTTGCTCGGCGTCGAGCAGCACGGTGCGGCCTTCCAAAGGAGAGCCGTCCCAGACCGGCCTGTCCGTCTTGCGCGTGGAAAAGTTCTTCAGCTTCCAACGCCATTCGTACTCCGGCCAGCCCTGCTCCAGGTTGCCTTGCAGCAGCCAGACCAGCGAGCGGTTCCAGTGCGCGTCGACGCCGTCGGGCAGAAGCTTCAGCGACTCTTCGTAGCAGACCAGCGCATCGGAATAGTTGCCTTGATCCCGCAGCACGTTGCCCAGATTGTTGTGCGCTTCGGCCAATTCGGGCATCAGCTCGATGGCCTTGCGGCAACTTGCGGCGGCTTGCTCGTATTCGCCCTGGTGCCAATAGGCGATGCCCAGGTTATTGAAAGCCTTGGCAAAATCAGGCCGGATTCTCAAGGCCTGTTCCAGCGAGGCGATCGCCTCCGCATGGTTGCCTTGTTCGTCCAGCGCAGTGCCGAGATTGTTGTGCGCCTCGGCCATGTGCGGACTGAGCCGCGCTGCTTCGCGGCAACTTGCCACCGCTTCATCAATGCGGCCGATTTGACGCAGGGCGATGCCAAGGTTGTTGTGCGCTTGGGGAAACGACGGCCGCAGCCGGATCGCTTCGCGATAGCAGTCGACCGCCTCAGCCGCTCGGCCGAGCGAGACGCGCGCCAATCCCAGGTTGTTGTGCGCTTCGGGCAAGCCGGGATTCAGCTCGATGGCCTCCTGGAATGCGGCCTCGGCTTCTTCCTTTTTGCCCTGCTCGAACAGCACTCGCCCCAGTTCGCTGCGAGCCTCTGCGGAACCGGGCTGCGCGGCCGCTTGCTTGCGATGCGCCTCGAGGATCTCATCGAATTTGCCCTGCGCTCGCAATGCCTGGTCTAAATGTTGCCGCGCCTTGACGTCCGCCGGCCTCGCTTCCAGCACGCGGCGGAAATAGGTCTCTGCCTCGATGGGCTGCTTCAACTGCAGCAACGCCAGCCCCAGGTTGCTCATCGCCTCCGGATCGCCCGGCTTCAGCTCCAGCGCCCGGCGGAAATGCGCGGCGGCTTCTTCCCAACGCTCCAACTGCACCAGCACCACGCCCAAGTGATTGTGCGACTCGGGGTGTTGCGGCCGTCGGGCGATCGACTCTTCAAAGCATCGGCAGGCGTCGTCGGGGAGTCCGAGCGACTGGCACGCCGCGCCGAGCAGATACCAGACTTGCGGCTGCTCGGCGTCGAACGCCAGGATCTGCCGGTAGAGCCGTTCGGCCTGGCCGATCCGGCCGGACTGATGCAACCGGCGAGCCTCATCGAGCGCGTGCGGCAAGGTCGAAGGGCTGAGATGCATTGCCGGCGCGGCCGAAGCGCGGTCGACGTGGTTCATGCCGAACTGCGCCGGCACGATCGGCGGGGGCAGGCTGCGGTGGTGGCAAAACAAGCAGAGGGAATGAACGCTTCCGAAGACGTTGTCCGGGTTTCGCGCAAAGTTGTCCGGGTTAAACAGCGGCGGCCGATGCACGTATAACTCGTACCCGAGCGTTTCCAGCAGATCTCGTAAAGCGTCGCTATTGCGAGGCCGGTCGTCTGCAAGGTACAGCAGCGGCTTGAAACGCCGCAGCGTCTCGGTCGCGCCTTCCAGAACTTCTCGCTCCATGCCTTCCACGTCGACCTTGATGAAGTCGCAGGCGGTCAGCCCTAGATCGTCGATCCGCACCAGCGGAACGGAATAACTTCGGGCAGCGCCGGCGCCGGCCGCCAGTTCGAGTCCGCCCACGTCGTTTGCGGTCTGATCGCCGAGCTCGGGGACCGCGATCGCTCCCGAGGCGGCGCCGAGGGCTTCTTGCCGGCAAATCACATGGTTCAGGTTGTTCTGCACTACGTTGCCGCAGAGGGAATAGAAGCGAATCCGCTGCGGCTCGAACGCCAGCACGCGACCGCTCGCACCGACCAGACGCGCAAGCGCCACCGTGTGCGCCCCAATGTTGGCGCCCGCGTCGATCACGGTCTGACCGGGTTTGACCGCCTCGCGGAACAGCGCGACCTCCGCCTCGGAGAATTCGCCGTAGAGTTCGAACGAGCGGCCGATGTACTTGTCGTTCGGCTGATAGATCATCACGCCGTAGCGACAGGCTTTTACCTGGTTCACGCGGTTATTCCTCTCTGTTTTCCGCTGGCGCCCCTGCGGCCGATCCGTAAGGAGCGTAATCTTTCTCCTCGATCAGTTTCGAGCCGAGCAACTCGTTGATCTGCCGCTTGACGGCGGCGCGCAGGTCGTTTTGCCGATAGACGCTGCGCGCCAATTCGATAAAACGCGGTCCGAAGTCCTGGTCGCGCTCGCAGAGCCGGATTTCGTCCTCGATCTCCCACAGCGCTTCGTTCACCGCCTTGAGTTGCCGGACGAGCTCGTCGAGCTCCGCCGATTCGCGAATTCCCGCGTTTCGCGCCGCCGTGAGCGAGTCCAATTCCAGTTTGACGTTGGCCCGCTTGGCCGGAGCGGCGATTCGTTCGCTCTTGATTACGAGAATCGTGAGCTTGTCGAGCAATTCGCCCGGCGCAATTTCTACGGTGATCGGCCGGCCGCCGGCCGAGGCGCCGACGAGCTTTTCCAACTCGGCCGCCATCCGGCGAAACACGCTTTCCCAGTCGCCATGCCGCGGCTGCCGGAAGAGCCGCATGCTGGGATACCAGGGACTGTCTTCGCCATCGATCAGCCAGCGCCAGTCGGGCACGCGCGACAAGGCCGTCCAGACCGGCGCATTCAAGGCGCCCGCCAGGTGCGGAATGGCCGTGTCGGAGCAAATCACCAGGTCGAGGTTCTCGATCACCGCGGCCGTGTCGGTGAACGCGCCTTCGCGCTCGTCGAGACGCGGCGCCAGATCGATAATGGAGAATCGGCCGGCGACCTCGCTGAGCTGTTCGCTGCCGTGGCCCTTTTGCAGGCTGTAAAGCTGCACGCCCGGAATCCGCGATAGCGGTTCAAACTGCGCCAGCGCGATCGACCGCTTGTGGTCCCAGCGGTATTTCTTGCTTCCTTGCCAGGCGATGCCGACTTTGAAGCTGTTCGTCGCCGCCAGTTCCTGGCGCCACTGTTCGACCAGCCGCTCGTCGGCCGCCAGGTAGGGCGTCTCGGCGGGGATGGTTTCCGGAGTCGTGCCGAAAATGCGGGGCAAGCTCAGCAGCGGGGCATGGACGTCTAAGTCGGGCAGCGGATCGCCTTGGGCGACCAGTTGGTCGATGCCGCGGCAGCTCGACAGCAGCGGGATCAGCGCTCGCTGACAGGCTACGATCACCTTGCCCCCGCGCTCGCGAACCAGCGGCGCGTAACGGATGAATTGGATCGTGTCGCCCAGGCCTTGTTCTGCGTGCAGCAGAATGGACTTACCGTCCAACGGCGAACCGTCCCACAACGGCTGCGTGAACGGACGCTCGGGAAGTTCCGGCGTGTTCCAGCGATACTCGTACTCGGGCCAGGCCTGTTCGAACTTCCCTTGCAGCAGCCAGATAAGCGCGCGA
>DASZUP010000755.1:0-17161 GCA_035547635.1 Pirellulales bacterium | reverse complement strand
TTCGTGCCAATGTCGCCGCGGGCCTGGTAACGCTGCAAGCTCGATGCAGGGATCGTCAGGTCTTCATTGCGAGCCAGGCCTGCCTTGTGCGCAACGCCCACCGGCTGATTCACCTGATCGCTTTGCACGATTCGCGTGACGGTCCGCACGGAACCGAAGCGGGGCGCATAGATGTGTACGCGGTTCGAGGGTTCGACCAGCGTGCGGCCGTCGAGGGCGTCGTAATGGGCGACGGTGTCTTCCAGATCCAGGCCTTGTACTTCCCAGTCAGGCGAGACGGCGACGGGCGCGGCGCGGTCGCCGCCGTCGCGCAGGTACTCTTGTTCGGGCCACGGCGTCTCCAGTCCCGGAGGAGACCAGGGACCGGAGACCTGGTAGGGCAGGGGGAGCCCGTCGGCGCCGACCGGGCCGGCAGTTTCGCAGCCGTCGGGCGCACCGGTCCAGGCCGATGCCGGCAGGCCGTCGATCATGGCTTGCTGCGGCGCGACCGCCTGCGGCTTGGAAGCCCGGCATGAGCAGAGCGCCAAGGCGCCGAGCGCCGCAATGGCGAGTCTACCGCGCACGCGGGTCCGCGTTGAATTGGTCATTGGGCAGCTCATCGCCGCACGCTCCCTCCCGCGGCTCGTTGCGGGCGCATCGCGGCGCGCTGCGGCTCGGCATCGGCTTCCGCCGGCGCCGGCACGCTTTCCGCGACGCACGGTTGGAATATGGAGAATGGCGGGCAACCATTGAGAAAGCGCATGCCGGGCCGCTCAAGGTCTTCGGGCACCCGGCCTCCCAGACGCAAGATGGCCAGCGGACGCCCCCAGCGATCCGCCTCCAGCAGCGGGTTCTCGCCGGGTCCGGTGTCGTACCAGTTCGGCCGGTCCGGCTTGTCGAGGATTGGCAAGGCCGTGCCCGCGTCTTCGAGATAGATCACTCGCGTGACGAACTTGCCTTCCAGAGCCAGTTGCAGGTCCTCCTGCGTCAGCTCGATCGGAATCGGAAACCGTCGATGTTCTCCAACCGGCGGATACAAGCGATCGATGACTTCAATCGTCGGGAAGACTTCCTGCCCTTCGTAGCCCGGAATGTTCGCCACCTTCAGCCGATAGACGGGCGCGATCAGCAGGCCCGCGTTCCGCGGGGCCGGCTGCGGTTCATCGAAGGCGCCGTTGACGGCCAGCGAGACTCGCGTTCCCTTGGGAGCGCGAATCTCGACCGGTTGAAAGTAGCCTGGCAATGGTCCGCCCCGCCGGAGTTGCGCGCTTCCAATCGCTCCCGGAGGCGCAAGGCCTTGATGGCGATAGTGTGCGTTCGGGGCTTGGGCCGAGAGCGACGAAGTCGCGCCGAGCCAGACCGCGAGCACCTTCGCCAGCGTGCGAGCAACTCGAGCCCGGCCTGTCGCAGCAGCGACGGCCGGCAAGCGGAGCTGTAGGACCATTGTCATGGTTCAGGCGGGGAAACGTTTTCGTGAGGGAGATTCCGCAGCGGTTGCCGCAGCTTGCGGCAACCGCTGATGGCCTTTATCGAGAAACCGGGCGATCAGGTTCCGTCCACGCATGCGCCGTCAACGCACTCGTCCGAACCGATCTTCTCATGCTTCGTCCGCCACGGCGGCGTGAACTTCAGCCACGGAGCGCGAGCCTGTTCGTGGATGTGCACCGTTGTCGGCGGCTTGGGATAGTGAATGCCCGGCGTTTGCTTGACGTGAATGCCCACCTTTTCCACCGGTCCCGGAACGTGCACGTGCGTGTGGTTCCGGATCGTGTGCTTCCGCAGCCCGGCGGGAATGCCGTGCGGAATGTGCGGGGGGCCAGGCAGGCCAATCGGCGTGCCGGTGATCGGCATACCATACTGCGGGGCGCTGACGCCCGCCATGAACGGCGGCGGCGGCCCCGCGGCGGCGCCGTCCGGGGCGCAGTAGTCGCCCGGCATGCCGCCCATGCCCCCCATCATGCCGCCGGCGACCATTTCTTCGCCGCCGACCTGCAAGTCCTTGTTGCCCAAGCGGATAATAGCCAGTATGGCGCCGCGACGATCGGCTTCGACGATCGGGTCGAGACCGGGATCGAGCCGCGTGCTGACCAGCGTTTCGACGCCCGCCAGGGCCAGTTCCTGGAATTCGGCGTCCGGCAGGTAGATGACCTTGGTCACGAAGTTGCCGGAGAGCACCTGGTCGAAGTCTTCCTCAGTGAATTGCACCGGGATGGCGTTGTGGGCCAGGTAGGCGTCGGTGCGGGGCAGGGAAGGACCGACTTCGAGCGTCGGATAGAGCTCGGCTCCTTCACGTCCCGGAATGTTCGTCAACTTCAGACGATAAATGGCCCCTTGCGGAAAATTGTAGCGCCCTGGGCAGATCAGCGGTTCGGAATCAAACGAACCGGGCGCGGAGACGTCCCAGGCGACGGCCATCCCCTCAGGTCCATTGAAAATAATCTGCGACGCGGCGCCAGGCGCCGGCGCCAGCCCGCTTGCGTCGCCGAGCATCATCACGCCCGGTCCCGGTCCGTCGACTCCGGGCCCAGGGTGCATGATTTGCTCCGCAGGCGGTAAGTTGTGACTGAATGGCGCCTTGCAGCCAACCATGGCGACGAAGGCGCAGAAAAGGGCCCATCGGTACTTCATCGAATCCCCCCTCGTTATGGCCTAGGCGCCGGGCCAGACTTTCCTGGTCTGGTCCCTGGCACTGGCTGATGGTTCCGTGCGGTCGCAATGGCGACCATCACAACGCTCAAAAACACTTTGGCGTGGCTTCCGTGCCGGCGACGTCCTATAATCCCGCCCGACTTGCCGCTGGCCCGTGCGGGGTTTTGCCGAAGATGTCTTACGGCGGGCCAATTGCAATAGTGACGGCTGCCATGGTTGGTAAGCCTCTGAGGTATTCGTCGGTCTGTCCCTTCAGGATTCTTTGGCAAATCCAGCAAAACCCTAAGACCATGCATCGACTTCCCAGCTTCACAGCCTTGATTACGATGGTCGTTGCATGTGATTGTGCTGACGTCAGTTGCGCTCAGGAACGCGGCCGAGAGCCGGCCCGCGTCGAGGCTGAGCAACTTTGGCAGCGGGCTCGAGCGGCGCTCAATGAGCATGCCTCGGTGCAGGCCAAACTAGTCCAAGATATAGGTCTGTATGGGCAGCGACTGATGGGCAGCGGCGCCTATCTGCAAGGCCCGCCCGGCTATCACTGGGTCAGTCTCGATCTCACGATCAAGCAGAAGCCGCACGACACGGTGCTGCAGCAACGCTGCGACGGCAACTTTTTATGGATCTATCGTTCCGCGGACGGGTTGGCTCATACCAGCCGGGTTGACGTGCGCCGGGTGCTTGCCGCAGCCCACGCCGCCCGTGAGGGGACGATCACGCCCTCGTTGGGAATGGGCGGTTTGCCTAAGCTCTTCGATGCGTTGGATAAATCTTGCCAGTTCACCGAGGCGCGCCGCGACAAGTTGGATGGCCGGGCGGCATTTGTATTGCGGGGGCAGTGGCGACGCGAGCGATTGCTGCGTTGGCTGCCCGAGCAGAAGGAGGCGATTGAAGCCGGCGGCGAGATCGACCTGACCCGGCTGCCCCAGGCCATTCCGGACCACATATTGATTTACTTGGGCGGCAATGATTTGTTTCCTCGCCGGATTGACTATCGCAGGCACGACCCTGCCAGCCGAGCGGCCGGCGACGACAGCAAGTCGCTGGTTTTGTTGCGGTTTAGCGATCTGGTCTTCGACGCTCCGGTCGATCGCCGCAGCTTTCTTTTCGAGCCCGGGCTCGCTCCGGTTACGGATGCGACGGACCAGTACATCCACCACATGGGACTGACGCCGCCCTGATTGAAGGCCGGAGCCATAACGTCGGAGAGCGACTTCGGATTGCGGCAGGCGGGCCGCTCGCCAGCGAGCGTTTCTGCGCCGCCGCACAGAGCGGCGCGCCGCGGCAAGGGCAGGGGAGAGCAGGGCAGGGAAGGCGCCGCTAGCCGGTTGGCTGCTATTGGCAGCAGGGCAGGCGCCCGCTGCTTTCCTATCTGGCGTCGTTTTCGATTGCTTGCCGCCGGCTTCCCCCGGTTGTTTCTCCGGCCATTTCGGCATACGATCGGAAGATGAACCGCATCTTCACGCCGCTGGTCGCCTTCGCCGCCCTGTTCATGCTTGCCACGGCGGTTTTGGGTCTGTCGCTCCGCCTCTACGATATCCGCGATGCATCTGACCTGGACGCACAGGCCTGGGCCGCGTGGCACCGGCAGGCTGGGGTGATGGCCGCTCTCGTCGTCGCTTTCGTCAACAGCATCGTGGTGACCTACTTCGTCGGCACCAGCCGTTGGTGCAAGGAAGTTGTCGAGGCATACTCGCTCAGCCCGGAGTATGTTCTGCGCAGTAATCGACTCAAGCGAGGCACGTTCCCTTACGCGTTGCTGGGCATTCTTGCGATGGTGGGCGTAGTGGCGCTCGGCGGCGCCGCCGACCCTGCGGCCCGACTTCAACTGCCGCCGGTAAGCGGTCTGACCTGGACCAATTTTCATTTTGTCGGCGCGACTCTGGCCTTGTGCTTCATCCTCTACACGGCCTTTATTGAAGCGCACAACATCCGTCAGAACCACGTCGTCATCAGCGAGGTCATGGCTCAGGTGCAGCAGATCCGCAAACAGCGCGGACTGGACGACTGACGAGCGGTTCTGACTCGGGAATCATCGCTCCGAGCCGCCGACGTCCTCATGAGAATGGTCGTGCTCGTGGTCATGCACGTGCTCGTGCGAGGCGCCATGCTGATGGCCTTGCTCTTCCAGGACCACGATGCCGGCCGCCAGGGCGATCCCGAGCAACAGCGCGGCGGAGAGCTTGAAGCGGTCGTGGGAGTGAAACTGCAGTTCGGGCAGCAAGTCGCTGGTAGAGATGCACAGGAACGTGCCCGAGGCGAAGCCCAACGCCGCCCCCACGAGTTGACTTCGATCGATTCCGGACGCGTCGGCGCCCAGAAAGAACAACGCCACGCCCAGTGGCAGCGACAGTGCGTACAGACCGTTGACAATGTGTCGCAATCTCGCTGGCCGGCCCGCTACCGCCATCAGCGTTCCGAGCGTCATCGAGTCGAACGGTTTGTGCAGGAATACGACCAGGAAGACCACCAGGCCCGCCCACTCGCCGCCCCCCTCCTGCGATTCAGCCGCCACGCTGGCCGCCAACGCGATGCCATCTAAGGCGCTGTGCAAGGTCAAGCCCATCAGCGCCGCGCCCCAACTCAGCTTCCGTTGTTCGTCGCCGTGCTTATGGCCGTGCGTACAGGCTTCATGGGAGCCGTGATCGTGATCGTGATGTTCAGCGATTGGAGCGGGAAGGTCGCCGGGAGCGTCGTGGTGATGGTAATGAAACACCCGTTCGACGAAAAACATGCACAGAAATCCGGCCATCAGCCACCAGACGGGCGGATAGATTTCTCCGAACTCGAAATACGCGTGAGGCAACAGATGCAGCAGACCCACGCCGAGCATCGCCCCGCTGACAAAACTCATCGCCAATTGGAGGCGGGTGTGCGTCAGCCGGATGACCAGCGGGATCAGCCCGCCGGCAAGCGACCCGAGGGCGAGCAGCAAACAGTAGACGATCAGTAACGCTACGGGAGACATTCGCGGGACAGTTCCATAAAGACGCGCTCCAGCGCCACGCCGGCGATCGATGGCCAGCGGCGGAGCGCCCGAGATATGCCGCTGCTTTTCGCAACACAGTTGCAAGAGTATGGCAGCTTGCCTGGCGTTTCGCAAGCGGGGCCTGCGAGGCAGGATTGCCGTTTGCGGTTCCCGGCGCCGCGGACTATTGTGTCAGGCTGCGCGGCGAATGGTCCTCGGTCGCCAATCGCGGAAAGCGCAGCAAGAATTGAGGAGGATGCAGATGCGCGCCTGCGTGCAGCGAGTAAGCCGGGCCAAGGTGACCGTTGCGGATCAAGTGACGGGCGAGATTGGACCGGGCCTGCTTGTCCTGCTGGGAGTGGCCGTCGGCGACGGGCCGAACGAAGCGAAATGGCTGGCCGAGAAGATCGCCGGCCTGAGGATCTTCGAGGACGAAGCCGGCAAAATGAATCTCGGCCTGGCCGACGTTGGCGGCGCCATGCTCGTCGTCAGCCAGTTCACGCTGCTGGGCGATTGCCGTCGCGGACGACGACCGAGCTTTGTGAGTGCAGCGCCGCCGGAGCTCGCCGTGCAACTCTACGAGGTCTTCGTCGAAGCGGTGCGCGCTCAAGGACTGCCCGTTGCAACCGGGCGGTTCCGCGAGCACATGGAAGTCTCGCTCGTCAACGACGGACCGGTGACGCTGATCGTCGAGAGCGATTAATACCGACCGTGGTTGTCCACCGGACGGCGGATCTGCACCGCAGGCGGTCGACTTGGAGCGGAATAGTCCTGCCAGCCATCCTGCGAGATGGTCGCTGACGGCATTTGGGGCTGACTCGCCGGACCCGTGACGCTTTCGACCTCTCGGTCCACCTCGGAGGCGATCGACCTTGCTTGCTGCGCGGCGGCCGGCGCCCTCGTTTCCGCGCGGCTGATGCCGTCGTCGACGTCGGTGACGATTTCCGAAGCGATGGTGTGCAACTGGTCCGCTTGAGGGCTGGCATCGACCCAGATCGGATCGTTGAGCACCAGCACCGACACGGCTAACAGGCCGGCATAGGCGATGGCGTTCGACCACCAGCAAGGCGCGTAAAACTTCACTGCCGTGCCGAAAGAGCTCTTCAGGTGCAATCCGACTCCGGAGCGTTCTACGCTCCAGATCTCATCAAGGATCAAGTGCGACATGAAGCCGACGACGACGGCGCCGGCTTTGTAGTACCGCAAGGAAAGGCTGCCCGTGTTGCACAGCAGGAATGCCAACCCTGCAAAGATCAGGCACACAGGGATGCTGTGATAGATGCCTCGATGAACGCTGTGGTGGCGCAGAAACCAACCCACGCCAAAGCGTATGAATACATAGATGGCCGCGCCGGCCAGCACCATCGATTCGTGCGTCCAGCCCATGTGCCGCGCACGATCGAACAGCAGCATGGGCACGAAGGCCGCCGCGAACGAGAGGCTTTCGCGCAGCGGAATGCCCGGGCCGCTGTCCAGGTCGGGAAGCATGCCTGACACGCTGCACAAGCCCGTCGCCAACAGGCAAGTAGGCAGCAGCGAGGTCCGCAGCTGCGGGTCGTCGTAGAATAGCAGGCCGGCGGCGCCGTAGCCGACGCCCAGCATGCTGCTGGCGCTGATGTGGATTCGGAAACCGGGCATGTCGAGTCCTTTCGATGCTCGGGCGATCGATGCGCGTACCGGCGGCGCGGCGAGGACTGTAATCAAAAGCGATGGCCCCGCCAAGGCCAATCGCCGGCGAACTCGCCGCCGCAGCATTGATAGACGCCCTTCTCTGGCGCCGAGGGCGCCGCTATACTTCCGCCCCCTGCACTTTTGCTTGTCAGTCTGTCGCGGTCCTTTTACAGCCGCGGGAGCGTCTCTCGTTCGGGCGAGTTCGAAACATGCAGTCTTACGATCTGGCGATGTTGGCCGTGTTGGCGACGACGACCTTATTGGGCGCCTGGAAGGGCGTAGCCTGGCAGATTGCTTCGCTTAGTTCGCTCGTCGCCAGCTACTTTATTTCACTACGGTTCAGCGAGTCGCTGGCGCCATACTTCGGCCGGCAGGCGCCCTTAAATCGCTTCCTGGCAATGCTGGCGTTGTACCTGGCCGCGTCGCTGGTCATCTGGCTGGTCTTTCGGCTCGTCTCGAATGCCATCGACCGGGTTCAATTGAAAGAGTTCGATCGCCAGATCGGCGGGCTGTTCGGGGCCGCCAAGGGCGTCTTGTTGTGCGTGGCGATTACCTTCTTTGCGGTCTCGCTTTCGGAGTCCGTTCGGGAAATGGTGCTCAAGTCGCGCTCGGGCTACTACATCGCCGTGTTGATCGACCGGGCGCACCCGATCATGCCCAAGGAGATTCACGACGTCCTGCATCCTTATCTCCACAAGCTCGAAGAACGTCTCGATCCGCGCTCGCCTCCGATCGGCGCCGACGAGGCGTCGCCCTTGAAAGTGCTGTCGTCATGACGCGGCGGCAGGGGGAAGGCGTATTGCGAGCAGGTTTTTTGGGCGCCTTGGTGGCTGGGGTTGGGGGCCGGCTTTGAGGATTGCACGGGCAGCTGGCTGGGACCGGGGGAGGCCCTTTGTCGGCGTTTCAGGCGTGGTGCTCGACGGGGCGTCATCGGATGGGGCAGGCGAGCCGGCTCCCGCATTCCATGAACATCGCTTTCGGGCCAACGGACGCTTGCAGCGGCTGCTGCGAATTGAAGTTCAAGCAGGGCGGAAGGGCGGCAGCGGCGGGTGTTCTGCGGCAGGCTGTCCAGCGTGGTCGCCGCTGCAGCGGCGACTGCTAGGCTTCGCATTTGCCGGCGGCGTTGCTCTCGCCGCACGCGGCTTGCAGGTTCCCTGGGTTGGCCGCCGGGCCGCCGCCAGGCCAAAACGCGCCAATCCCGGGAGAAACCAGGCCTGGAACCGAACATAAGAAACATTATCGGACGTTGCGGGGCGGTCGAAAACGGGCCCTGAAAAGGCCGTTATTTGAGCGATTGCAGCCCGGGTTGAACTTCGGGTCGGGCGCCTTGGACGTCAGGTCGCTGGGGCGAAGCGGGAAGCCGGAACCGAAGTTCAATCTCCGCGTCACGCCAACCGCTCAGGCGTTGAACTTCAGTTCGCGGGCGCTTCGAGGAACTTGCCCATCCGGCGAAACTTTTCGTAGCGGGCGGCGAGCAGTTCGTCCGTCGGTTTGCCGGACAGCTCGCGGATGCTTTTCAGCAAATACATTTTCAGCCGGCTGCCCATCTGGTGGTGATCCCGGTGAGCGCCGCCAATCGGCTCCTCGATCACGTCGTCGAGCACGCCGAGCCGCATCAGGTCCTTTGAAGTCATCCTCAGCGCCGCGGCGGCCTTCTCGGCGTAGGTCGGGCTCTTCCACAGAATGCCGGCGCACCCCTCGGGGCTGATCACCGAGTAGTAGGCGTGCTCGAGCATGGCCACCTTGTCGCCGACGCCGATCCCCAAGGCGCCGCCCGAACCCCCTTCGCCGATGACGACGCACACGATCGGGGTCGGCAGTCGCGACATCTCCAACATGGCCGTGGCGATGATCTGAGCCTGACCGCGTTCTTCAGCTCCGATGCCCGGGTAGGCGCCCGGCGTGTCGATGAAACAAATGACCGGCAGATGGTACTTGGCGGCCATTCGCATTTTGCCCAGGGCCTTGCGATAGCCCTCGGGGTGGGCGCAGCCGTAGTTGCACTCCTGTCGCTCTTTGAGCGTCTTGCCTTTCTGATGGCCGATCAGCATGACCTTATACTGGTCGAGCTTGGCGAAACCCGAGAGCAAGGCCCGGTCGTCGCCGAACGACTTGTCGCCGTGGAGCTCGACGAACTCGTCGAAGACGAGATTCAAGTAGTCGGCCGTCCTGGGGCGTTCGTCGTGGCGCGCGACCTGGACGGTTTCCCAAGGCTGAAGCTGGCCGTAGATCCGCTTTTTGGCTTCGGCCAATTCGCGTCGCGTGCGGCGGATTTCTTCAGCGCCTTCCGGAGACGCGTCGCCTTGGCCTTCCAGCTTCACCAGCCGGGCTTCGAGTTCGTAGATGGGCCGCTCAAATGCGAGCCGGTGATTCATGGCAGCCATGGACGCCTGTCTCTTTATGGTCGGATGCTTACGAGCCGCGCAAACCCCACTAGAGTACACGAGCCGGCCGCATGAGTTAAGACGCATTTTCCTGCCCCCCAGCCGGCTGGGGGCCGGCGGGCGGAACTTTGTACAGCGGAAGGACCCGCACTTGGCGCAATACGTCGGCCATGCTCGACGGTCGCGCCTCCGGACGCTTGGCCATCATGGACTGCAAGAGCCGGGAGAACTCGGGGGTGATGTTGCGGTTTTGGGTCTCGATCACCGGAATGGGCGCCGAAATGTGCTTGCCCAGCAGTTCATTGCTGGTGACTCCCGTGTAGGGCGGCTGTGCTGCAAGCAGGTGATAGATCGTGCAGCCAAAACTATACACGTCGGACCGCACGTCCAGCGGTTGCCCGCGGATTTGCTCGGGAGACATATAGCTGCGAGTGCCCTGAATCTTCGACTTTCGGGCCAGCAGCTTGGCCAGACCTCCTTTCTGTCGCTGCGCCAAGGCGAAGTCGATCAGCTTGACCTCCCCGTCCAGGTTGACCAGGAAGTTGTCGGGTTTGACGTCTCGATGGACCCAGCCCTTTTCGTTGAAATAGGCCAGCCCCTCCGCGGCCCGTTCGATAATGGTCGGCAGCATGAAGTCCACCTGGTCCAGCACGCGAAGGATAATGTCCTTCATGTTGGGGTAAGGAAAAAACTCCATCACCAGGTAGGGAATGCCCTGGCTCACGCCCTGTTCGAAGATGCGGATCACCCGCTCGTGTTCCAGCGTGCGACCCACGAGGAACTCGTTCTTCATATAGGCCAGATGCTCGCGGTCCTTGCGAAAGTCCCCCAGGATGGTCTTCAACGCGCAGCGGAACTGGTCCTTGTCATTGATCGCCGCCCAGACCTGGCTGGTTTGCCCGGTCTTGACGACGTGCAACAACCGGTACGGTCCGAGATATTGCTGACCAGCCAACGCCACCTGAAGTTCGACTCCGTCCGCTCCGCCGAGCGGTCAAGACCAGTGAAGGGTTCCAATTCTTATTCTACTTAGCCGCCGCAAACGTAACAATCGAGCAGGGGGCTGTCGTTTTAGGCGACTCCGGTCAGAATGTCTGCGGCGCCGGCCGCTTTTCGTCTGGACCGACGGCGGCGTCTTGGCGAGCCAAGACGCGCTCGTAAAGCGCGCGGATTTGAGCGGTCATCGTCTCGTGACGGAAGCGGTCCGTAAACCGCCGCCGGCCCTCGGCGCCGAGACGTTCGCGCAAGGCGGGGTCGCCGGCCAATTGGCTGAGGGCTGCGGAAAGCCGGCCGATGTCTCGCGGCGGCAGCAGAAAACCTGTCTGATCGGCGATCACGACCTCGCGCGCGCCGTCGACGTCGTAGCTCACCACCGGCTTGCCGGCGATCAGCCCTTGCGGCAAGACGCGAGCCAACCCTTCGCGCAAGCTGGCGTGTACGACGACGTCCATGGCCGAAATCAGCTCGGGGATCTGTTCGGGCGGCACGAGGCCGGCGAACTGAAAGTACTCGCTCAGCCCGGCCTGGGCGATGGAACGGTCGAGCGACTCTCGCAGCACGCCGTTGCCGACGAACAGGAACCGCGCTTGCGGCTGCCGCGCAATCACTTCGCTAGCAGCGGCGATCACGTCTTCGTGCCCCTTGAGCTTGAATAGCCTGGCGATCTTGCCGATCACCACGTGTTCCGGTTGGTAGCCCAATTGCCGCCGCATCCGCTCGCGGTGTTGATCGGCCGCGAGAAACGGTTCGACCTCCATGCCGCTGTAGATGGTGGTGAACTTTTCCCGCGGCGCGACGCCGGCGTCGACCATTAAGTCGGTCATGGCATCGGCGACGCTGATGAACGCGTGACAGCGCCGGGCGGCCCAGCGTTCACACTCGCGAAAGAAGGCTCGTGAAAGCGCATTCTGATAGGGGTGGAACGGAGCGCCATGCACGCCATGGATCACCGCCGGAACGCGTTCCGCCATACCCGCCGCCCGGCCCAGCAGGCCGCCCTTGGCGCTGTGCGTATGGACCACGTCCGGCCGGTAGGTTCGCAGGACGCGCCGTAAGGCGCGGTAACTGGCCCAGTCTCGCCAAGGATGAATTGCGCGGCGCAGCGGAGGGACAATTTCCAGCGGAACTCCATGAGCCCGAGCGCGATCGAGCAGGCTTCCTTCAGGACCCAGCGGCGGTCCGGTGATGAGCAGCACGTCGTCGCCATAGTCGCGCAATAGATCCTCGCAGGTCAACAGCGTGTTTTCCTGGGCGCCGCCAAGGATCATCCGCGTAATGATGTGTGCGACTCGCATGACGTGGGGATTCTTAGTTCGAAGGCGGCAAGAAGCGAGAAGGAAAGGACGCCCCTACTAAATGACGCTCTCATTTGCTGTTCAAGATTCGTATTCGACGCATACCAGGAAGAGTCCCTGTGCCGGCGCCGTCATGCCTGCGGTGCGGCGGTCGCAGGCGGCGAGCACTTCGGCCGGCCAGGTTTCCGGCCGTTCGCCGCGGCCCACCTCCACCAGCGTGCCGACAATGGAACGCACCATGTTGTACAGGAAGCCGTCGGCTTCGATTTCGACGGTCAGCAATCCCGGACTCCCCTCCCCTGCCCTGGCCACGCAGATCTCAGATACGGTCCGTACGCTGCTGGCCCGTTGCGAACCGGTAGTCTCAAAACTGGTGAAATCGTGCCGGCCGACAAGCGACTGGGCCGCACGGTGCATGGCCGCTTCATCGAGAGGCCGCCGGTAATGCCAGGCGTACTGCCGGCGAAAGACGTCGCGCACGCGGCCGTCATTGATGAAGTAGCGATATCGCTTGCCGACGGCGTCGCGGATGGCGTGAAATCCGTCGCGGACGTCGGCGGCGTTCAGCACGGCCATGTCGTCGGGCAACTCTGCATTGAGCGCCTTCTGCAGCACCGCCGCGCTCAAGTCGCTTGACGTCTGAAAGCTGACCACCTGGCCGAGCGCATGCACGCCGGCGTCGGTCCGGCCGCTGGCCGTGACCCGGATCGACTCGCCGGTGATCCGGGCCAAGGCCGCTTCGAATTCCCCTTGCAGCGTGCGCGGCCCTTGTTGCCACTGCCAGCCGGCGTAGGCCGCGCCGTCGTATGCAAGAGTGAGCTTGAGGGTTCGCACGCGGAGGGATTCGAATCCTATCGTTTGCCTGCCGCGGCGCCCGACCGGCTGACCAGCAACTCGGCGATCTGGACGGCGTTGGTCGCGGCGCCTTTGCGCAAGTTGTCGCTGACGCACCAGAAGGAAATCCCGTTTGGGCTCGACAGGTCTTCGCGGATGCGGCCGATGAAGACCTCGTCGCGGCCGTCGCAGTTCAGCGGCATCGGATAACTCTTGGCCGGCAGGTCGTCCACCACGACGACTCCCGGCATGGCCGCGAACAGCTTGCGGGCTTCATCGACGGTCAGCTTGCGCTCTGTTTCGACCAGGATGCTCTCGCTATGGCAATTGCTGACCGGCACGCGGACGCACGTCGGGCAGATCTGCATTGACTCGTCGCCCAGGATCTTGCGGGTCTCGTAGACCATCTTCATTTCTTCGGAGGTGTAGCCTTCGTGCTTGGGCGAACCGATCTGCGGAATCAGGTTGAAGGCGATCGGATGCGCGAAGGTTTCATAACGGTGGTGCTCGCCGGCCAACTGGCTGCGGGTCCCCTGCTCCAGGTCTCGCTGGCCCGCCACGCCCGCGCCGCTGGTCGCCTGGTAGGTGCTGACCACCACTCGCTTGACCCGCGCCGCGTCGTGCAGCGGCTTCAGCGCGACGACCATCTGCGTGGTCGAACAGTTCGGGCTGGCGATGATGCCGTTGTGCGCCAAGGCCGCCTCGGGGTTCACTTCCGGAATCACCAGCGGGACCTTGGGGTCCATTCGCCAGTAGCCGCTTTCGTCGACGACCACGCAGCCGCGCTGCGTGGCCCAAGGGGCAAAATCTCGGGCGACCTCGTCCGGAGTACTGCCGATGGCCAGGTCGATTCCGACGAAGGCCTCGGGCGTGAGCTCCTCGACCGTATGGGTTTCTCCCTTGAAGGTGAGCGTGCTGCCGGCGGACCGTTTGGAAGCGAGGAACTTGATCTTGGCATACGGGAACTGTCGCTCCTGCAGCAAGTTGCGAATAATTCCCCCCACGGCGCCGGTGGCGCCCACGATCGCGATAGACTCGAACACCCGATTTTCTCCCATGCTTCGAAGGAAACGTTGAATCCCTCAGTATATGTCGGTTAGCGATAAGGATCCAATGAGCGACGAAGCTGGTTTCGACGGATGCCCGCCGGGGGGCTGACGTTTGATCTCGGCCACGACCACTGGATTCGCCAATTAATGGGGATTGGCGCCCGTCCTTTCGATCGACCATACTTGCCTACAGGAGATGGACATCGGCGGCGTTGAGGAGTCGTAGGGATTCACGGTCATCATCGTTGGTCGCTCCCACGCCGTTGCCGGCCTGCTCATGAATCGCTGAGCGATTCGGCTCACGCGATTTCAGCCGATTGCCAACCTCGTTAGCCGGAGAGCGTTTTGCCGGCGCAGGTTGCGGCCCACGGAATGAGCCTGAAACTTTGGGCGATCACCCAGCCGTTTCAATTTCTTCCAGAGCGTCTCGAACCCTCGGCAACTCGGTGCGCCAGAGCCATTCCTCGCGCAAGTGAAAGCCGTTGATGGCCGCCGAAGCGATGCGGCCTTGTTCGTGCTCGACGCGTCGATATTTGCCGTCGACAAGCTGGTGCGCCTCGAGGCGCTGATGGGCCGGATCGACAATCCAGTACTCGTGTACGCCGGCCGCCTGGTAGTCGTAGAATTTCTCGCGCCAATCGCGCTCCACGCTGTCGCGCGAGACGATTTCAATCGCCAGATCAGGCGGTCCCTCGAGATGTGTTGGCTGCAGGCTCGGCAAGCGCTCGTTGGCGACGAACATCACGTCTGGCACGCGCCGGCAACGCGGGCTGAGGCGAGCCGTCAAGGGCGCTCCAAATACTTCGCCCAAGTTGCGGTCTTCCACGTAGAGCGACAGCAGGCACAACAGGAACGCCATCAAGTCGGACTCGCCGGACGTCGGCGGCGCCGCGACGATTACTTGCCCGTCGACCCATTCGGCCTGGCCGCCCTCATCACACCAGGCGAGGAATTCCGCTTCAGAGAGTTTTCCGTCGGGCAGCGGCTTTGAGCTGCTGGAAAGGCCAAAGTCTTCCGTGCGTACGCTCGCCATGGTTGTCTCCTTGCCGCAACGCGGCTCGTTGGGAATTGTGATGGTAGAACGCAGGCGAACAGGAGCTGATGAACGCAGCCCCCCTGCCCTGCTCTTCCTGAACGCCTTTGCATCCGCTGAGCTCCTTGCAAAAAAACAGTTCCTTCCGCTATCTGCGGCGCTGTGAACATTCCCGCTTTATTGAGCGTTCAGACGGCTGCTTCGATTTCTTTCAGCGCGTCGTCGACTTTCGGCAATTCGGTTGGCCAGAGCCAGTCTTCTCGCAGAAAAAAACCGGCCAGCACGCCCGATCGAATGCGGCCTTTGTCGGGAGCGATGCGTCGATACTCGCCGTCAACAAGCTGGTACGCCTCGACGCGTTGGTTGCCCGGGTCGATGATCCAATATTCGCGCACGCCGGCGGCCTGATAGTCCAGGTATTTTTCTCGCCAGTCGCGCGCCGCGCTGTCGGGTGAAACGACTTCGATCGCCAGGTCCGGCGGGCCTTCCAGATGCGTCAGCTTCACGTTCGCCAGCCGTTCGTTCGCCACGAACATCACGTCCGGGACGCGGCGAATGCGAGGGTTCAAACGGGTGGTCAGCTCGGGCCCAAAGACTTCACCCAAGCCGCGGCGTTCGACGAATACGCCCACGACCCTATCAAGAAACGACGTTAGTCGAACGTGCGCCGTATTTGCCGGAGACATCATGATGACCTGCCCATCGACCCATTCGGCCTTTACATCCTCGTTGCACCAGGCCAGAAACTCCTCTTCGGAGAGTTTGCGTTCGGGCGGCGGCTTGCAGCCGGCGGGCGGGCCGAGATCGGTAATGGGGTGAGTCGAAGCCATGATCTCCTCCTGAGCTGCATTCTACCCGCTTGACTGTCCTGGCGTCGACTGTGCAGCGCCGGTTGCCGTCTATCTTTTTCCCGGCGAGAGCGCCAACTCCGCCGCGACATGCCGGTTCTTGGCGCCCCCCCTGCCCTGCCCCGCAGCGCTTCTCTCCTTCCGGATCCTCTCAAGAGTCGCGCCAGCCCGTCGCGCTATTCCTTACGGCGCCTTCCGCTCATAAACCAATTTGCCCTCAAGATAGGTCTGCAAAACCTGCGAGTCTCGAATATCATCTTCCGGGCATTCGAGCAGATCCCGATCAAGCACAACGAAGTCGGCCTGCTTGCCGGTTTCGAGCGAACCGACGGCGTGATCGAGGAACATCAGCCGCGCGTTGTTGATGGTATAGAACCGCAGCGCCTGCTCGCGCGAGAGCGCCTCTTCCGGGTGCAGCGGCCGTTCATAGTACTTTGACTTGCGCGTGATCGCCGTCCACATGCCCAGGAACGGATTGTAAGGATTCACCGAGCGCAGCGAGCCGATCTTCTGCATGTGATCGGAACCGCCGCCGGCCGTCACGCCTGCCGCGAACAGGCTGGCAAGCGGCTGAAAGTAACGCAGACGATCATAGCCGAACTGCGCCGCCAGCGTGTGCGCGTCGAGATACAGCCAGGCCGGTTGAATGTCTACCGTGACGCCCAAGCGGGCCGCCTGGTCGATCGCCTCGCGGCTCATAAAATTTGAGTGCGTAATGCAGGGCCGCGTGGGAGCGACCGGCGTGCTTTTGTTGACTTGTTCGTAAGCGTCCAGCAAGGCGTGTACGGCGCCGTCGCCGACGCTGTGCGCGGTGAACTGCAAATTGGATTCCACCGCCGCGCGGACCATGGCCGTCAGCAACTCGGGCTCGATGTACAGTATGCCGCGATATCGCGGATCGTCGATCGAGTAAATCCTGCTCACGCCCCACGGTTGGCGCATGTAGGCGCTGCCCGTCAGCATGCCGCCGTCCAAAAAGGTTTTGATGCCGATGATCCGCAGCCGATCGTCTCCCTTGTGCAGCGGATGGGCGGCGACCTGGCGGATCTTTTCCGCCAGCTCTTCCGCACGACCGCTGTTGGGAACGCCATGCGAGATGGCAACTCGCACGTTCAACGCGTCGGCGGAGCGCAGCCGCACGTATTGCGCGATGGTTCCGGCCGAGGCGGCGCGGTCGAGAATTCCTGTGATGCCGACCGAGTTGTAATCGGCGATCAATTGCCCGAGCCGTTCGTCGCGTTCCTCCTCGGTGGCGCTGCGGCTTTTAGCCTTGGACTTCAGGTATTGAGAGGCGCTGCGGAGGATGCCGGTCGGTTCGCCGGTCGTCGGGTCGCGCTCGATCTCCCCCGAGCCGGTCGGCTTGAAATCTTTGTCGATGCCGCTCAGCTCGAGCGCCAAGGAATTCACGCTGGCATCCGGGCCGGTCGAAAACACTACGGGGTTGTGCGGCGCCGC
>DASZUP010000754.1:0-12624 GCA_035547635.1 Pirellulales bacterium | reverse complement strand
ATGGGCGAGTCGGGACCCGGCGGAATCAGCCGGAACCTCCGGTCGGCCGCCAGCAGCAACTGATGCACCTGGCCGTCGCGAACGTGGTACTCCAACTGGGCGTCGACCACGACGGAACCCGGCCGGACCTTGAGCCACAGTAACTCGGCGACGTCCACCGTGGGGGCGACGCCGGCGGTCTTCTGCGGCCAGCGGACCGTCAGCCGCGAAGCCGGTCCCAGCTTGGCCGAGAGCGAATCGCGAGCCTCCGACCAATTCAGCGGACCGACCGCCCCCGGAATCTCGACGCCGCTCAAGTCAGCCGGGACGCGCAGGTTGAGCGAAGCGGTCGGCACGGGAGGTATCAACAAATCCAGGTGGTTATAGTCAAGCCTCGAATTGACCACCGGGCGCAGCTTGAATTCCAACTGGCAGAAGCCGGGTTCCAGCACGTCGCACAGCAGCGCCTGTCCGCCTTCCTCCCAATACGGCTCGATGGGCAGATTGTCCAACAGCGCCGAGTCGGGCGCCAGACTTGCCATCTCGCGAGACAAAGGAATGCGAATCCGCGTATTGGTTGATAACACCTGGATGTCGTACTTGACGGTGAAATCAATGACATTGATCTGGCCGTCGAGGTCGCTACGTCCGAGCGAGACGTCGTATTCTGCATCGGAGATCAGCCAGCCATGAGGCTCGCCCGTTACGGCCAGCGCGCGGCGACGAAGCGCGCTGAGCAGATCTTGCGAGATTTGATAACGACCGCCTACCGGCTTTCCGTCTTCGTCGCTGGGGATGAAAACCCGGTAGACGTTATCCCGGCTCTCGCCATTTTTCGCCGTCGACTCCTGTGCTTGCGCCAACGAGACGCCCAGTGCGCCGGCGCCGAGCGCAACGGCTAGCGTCGCTCCTTCCATGGCGCGGTGGGCGAGCGAACGCCCGGCGGTCGCCTGTCGAAGAGCGGCCGTCCTCTGCGGTCCGATCAAATCGGCCGCCAGGCAGGCGACCAAAGCGATCAGGGCTGCGGAAGTGATTGGCGCGAATGCTTCAGGCGCCAGCAGTCCGGCGCAAGCGACGGCGCCGCCCAGACAAGCGAGCGCTGCAAGTCGGCCGCGCAGCAGCCAGCGGCCCAAGCCAAACATCAGCGCCAACAGCGACCAGCCCGCAGCCAGCATCATGGAACGATCGACGAAGCGAACTTTCAAGGGCTTGCCGTCGGTCGGCGCAAAGCGATACATCCGCCAGAGCGGATTATCGGCGTTTCGAGAACCCGCTCGGGAGAAGACGGGCCACGCAGATGCGTCCGCGGTCGGCCTTCCGGCCAGCGGAGATTGCTGCGCCAGCTCGCTTCCTTGAATCAAGTCTGGTGCGGCAAAGCCCAGCCACTTCCGATCGAAGCGAGGTTGAAAAGGCGCCGCGCCGGCCGGCCTGCCGAGCAGCCCGAAAATCCGTTGCGACCAGCTCAGGCGCGGCTTGCTCGTTGATGCAATGTCGGGAAACAATAACTCGTACTCCGGCGGCAGCCACAGCCGCCAATGTCTGGCAAGCACGGGCAGATCAGCGCTGGGCCAAGGGGTTTCGCAGGTCTCCCAAACGCTGAGCGGACGCTCCAATGAGGCGAACTGCACCTGCAGCGTTGGAAACCGTTTGCCGCGAGGCAGCGGAATGACCAGCCGCCCGTCCGCCGCGCTGGCGCGAACGGGCGAGTCGTCGACCCAGACGCCCAGCGTCTTGCAGCCCTCGGGCAACTGCAGCGAGCACCGCGAGCGGCCGCAGCTTTCCACCTCGCACGTAGCCAGGTGCAGACCGCGGCCCGTCGCTTCGTAACGCGAATCGAGCCGCAGATTCCAAATGAGCGCTCCGAGCAAGTGATGGGCGTCATCCGGACGTGAAACCGCAAT
This sequence comes from Pirellulales bacterium, assembly GCA_035547635.1. GTDB lineage: Bacteria > Planctomycetota > Planctomycetia > Pirellulales > JAICIG01 > JAICIG01. Next base: position 10,744 of record DASZUP010000754.1, on the reverse strand, counting down.
CGCCGCCGCGTCAGACAAACCGAGTTCCGCCGCAGGATCGTACTTGTACTCGCCTCGGGTTACGGGGTACTCGGCTTCAGCGACGGGCGCCAGCGGCAAGGCCTTGAGCCGGCGATTCTCAATCTCCGCCGGCGCCGCATCAGCCACCCGTACTTCTACGCGGCCCTGCTGGCTGCTGGCTTCCGGCAAAGCGATAAAGCTCAGCGGAACGGAACCCTTGATAGCCGTCGGACGCATCGCTTGCAGTTCGAACGGCTCGCTGCGGGGGCGCGTGAACGTCAGCTCCCACGTCTCGCCCTCCGCCAGTTGAGGCTCGGTGTGCGGGTCCGCTTGATAGCGTTGCGCGGTAAACTCTCCGGGATCGGCCGAGTCCATCGACCAGCGGGGCGTCTCCGCGCGAGCTTGCGAAAAATGGACCAAACAGCGGTTGATGGGCGCCGACTCGGGCGAACAGCGAATGCGGTATGCTTCCAACAACGGCCCGGGCGTCAGGGTCGCTTCGACCTTCAGATCCGCCGCGTAACGCGGCGGGCGCTCTTCGAGCGATACTGTCCAGGCGCCTCGGGTTTTTGTCACGTCGAACACGGCGCCTTGCGGCGCTTCGGTGAAGTATTCCAGCACTTCGGTCGTGAGGGCGTCGGCTTCGAGACGCGGTTGTTCTTCCGCGCCCTCGAAGTGCAGTTGGTACGGAAGACGCCCCTTGGTCGAGAGGAAACGCCCTTCGACCGAGACGCCCCGAAAGCGGAGCATTTCGAACTCGCTGGCGCGAACCGGACGCTGATTCGGAGCGGCGATGGCATGCGCTGCAATCTTGAGCTTGACCGGATGGTGCAGCGACAAGGCTCGGGCCAGGTGTACGGTTAGCACGCGACCTTCGAGATCGAGCGGTCCGCCGTCGTTGGCCACCGTCGCGCCGTCCGGCAAGGAGGTCACCGAGTCGACCACCCAGCCGTGCAGGATCTCCGCCGTTAAGGCCAGCCGCTCGCCGCGGTCGATGTTGAATTCGCCGACCCACACGCCTGTCAGCCGCTCAGGACCGACTTCGATCTGCGTTCCACTCTTGAGTCGGACCGGCTCTTTCCGCCGCGACAACAAGACCTTGACGGCTGCATGGGGAGAAAACGACTGCAACTCGACCGACTCGCCCGACAACGGCGCCGCCAGTAACTCCGCTTTCGATTGGCGGCAGCCGATCGGCAAAAGCCGGTCCAGCGAGAGCGGCGCCGGAACGAGCAGCCGCACGCTCCCTTCTTGCCAGAAGACGTCTTGCGGCCGCACCGTCGGCAGCGTCCACAGACGTTCGGAAGCCAGCGGCGCCAAGGCCTGCAATTGCACTTGTTGCCTGGGGCCGAGCAGCGGCTGGGGAAACTCGACGACGATCCGTTGCTTGCCTCGCAATTCGTCGGTTGCGGCGATGGTCCAGGGAACGTCAAGATCGCCGAATCTCGCCGACATGAGCTGTAAGTCCGCATCCATTTCCAACTCGAGCTGCTGCAGCGGCTCATTGTGGACGTCCAGCGTCAACGCTGCCGTGACATCGACGCCGCCGGGCGAAAAATCATAGCGGGTTTCCTGCTTCAACAACGCCAGGCGCCGAAACGAACTGGCCGCGCCCGCCGGCGTCGCCTTGAGCAGGCAGCGGTTCTGCGCTCCCAGCTCAATTTGCCAGCGATTCCCTTCCGCCGGCGACTCCGCGATCACTCCCGTGGAGACGCTCGGAACCATGCCCGCAGGCAGCTTGAGCGATAGCGAGGCGAACGGCGATCGGGGCAGCTCCAAGTCGAAGGATAGGGCGCCGACGGCGTCTCGATGACCCCGCAACGACCAATCGATGACCAACGGGGCCTGGTGGTCGACATAGACGGCGAGCCGGCCGTCCGACGCCAGGCCCATGACGACTTCGGGCGGGTCGGGCTCGTCCCAACGAACGCGATCGATCGTCAGCCCCCACGGGTCGAGCGGCAGCAAGACCGGGCCTTGCGCCGAGTAGACCAGTTCCAGCTTTGCCTGGCCGGCGAGCATGTCCTGCTCGTCCAACGAGGCCTGGTAATCAGCGCGGGCGATCCGGGCCACCGAGCCCAACGCGGCCTGGGGCGGCGACTGCAAGACGGCGATCAGCCGGTCAAATTCTTCTTTTTCGATCGGCACGTAAGGCGTGTTCCCTGTCCGCCAGTCCTGCGGACGGTCGTGGGGAACGAAGTATCGCCGGTATTTGATCGGACCGCCGTCCGCATGCGGCTCAGCGGCCACGCCATGCGTCGTAGCGGACTGCCAGCAGATCAAGACCAGCAGCGCCAAGCGACCAGGTTGCCAAGATGCCGTCGGCGAGATCATGACCTGGAATCCGGGGCAGACAGTTCGATGGCAACCGCGGCGGTCTCCGTCGACATGGGCGCCGGAGCGTTCAAGCGAGCATGCGTGCGCGTCGAACTGCGAGCGACGATCGAACTGGAACTGCCGCGTATCAACGCCTCGCGCCGTCGGCGGCGAGCGACGTTCCGTTCCAGTAGCGCGGCCAGGCAGGCCAGCGCTCCGCCGACGAGCGCCGCTTGCAGCCACAACAGCGTGGCCTCGGGATAAATCAGCGCCGCGGTCATGGCGCACACCGCCGCGACGAACAACAAACTGGGGCGTCGCAGCGCAGGAACGTAAATCAGCAACAGACCGCCCACAAGCAGCAAACCCGAGCCGATCAGCACCAGCGCCGACCGCGACGCCAAACGCAGCCGTACTGGGCCTTCGATCTGGCTCGAACTGAACAGGTACTGATTGCTGGCTTCCGGCGGGGGATCAGGAACCATACTTTCTTGGTCCTGCGCAGCTCCGTCTCGCGCCGCCAGAAAACGCCGATCGAGCATCCAATCCGCCAGGAACTGCTGATCCAGCAGCGGCTCCCGCGCCCAATAGAAGCCCTGCCATGTCCAAGCCGTTTCGGGGGTCAGGTCGGCAGGCCCTGCGACCAGAAACTCGTCTCGCGGCAGAATCAGTTGCCAGTACGTCCGGCGCGCGATGACGCCGGGGCCCAGCTTGGGAAGTTCGAGCGTCAATCCATTGCCCGCCGCGCCGGCCGGCACGCGATACCGTACGTCGAGCACGTGCAGCCCCGGTTCGTCCCAGACGACCACTCGTTCGTCCGGCAATTGTCCCGGCTTGGAAAGCGATTGTTCGCCGTCGAGCCGGAACTCGTGCGACTCGACCGCCTGGGGCAAGATCAGGCTGAAGCTGCGATCGCGGCTCTCAAACCGGTAAATCGCGTGATAGGCGCGACCTTGCTTGTCCAGCAGCGTCTGAATCCAGGCGCGGTCCACGATCAAATCGCCGCCGCTGGGGTGATCGGCCGGCGTCGAGTTCAGCGTGATCTCAGGGCGAGGCTCATTGGCCGAGAAGCGCAGGATCGAATCGTTCCCAGCCGCTCCGTCCAGGTTGGGCCGAGACGCCCACTCTTCGCCCAACAGTTCCGCCTTGACGCTCGCGTCGACGTCCAGGTCCAAATAATTCTCGACGCACTCCGCCTCTCCGCCGGCCGGAATGGCCAGAGGTATTTTGAGCGGGACCGAGGCCTGTCGAATCAACGGCTTCCCGCTCCAGGCATAGTGCAGCTTCAGTTCGCACGGGCCGATCTTGGGCGTGGGCAATCTCACCCGAACGCGGCGCAAGATATCGGTTACAGCGTCGTCCTCACGAGCCGCGTCGTGTTCATCGACCGTGACCCACGGAGCGGCTTTGGCGTCGTCGTCCACGAAGAATTCCAGCTTTCCGTCGTCGACCAATTCCCTCGGAATGTCGAGCAGCAGCGATTCCGCCGGTTCGTAAGAAATCTGATAAGACAACGTCTGGGAGACTTGCGCGCCGCTTTCGTCCAGATGGACCAGACTGTAGGACTCCACGGAAAGCTTGCGCGGGTTGATCTTGAAATCGGCGGCAAACTTCGCCTCCATCGAGTCGCCCAGATAGTAGAGCGCCTCCTGTTGGTGAGGCGGCGCCTTCAGCGGCGGTTCCGCAGCCTGCCAATTCATTCCGGCAAAATCGCGGCTCAGGCCGGTAAGTTCGGTATCGCGCGGGGTCAGTTCCACGTTGTCCGCCGCCAGCACGATCAGCTTGGCCATATCCGGCACGTTGGCGTCCGGCCGGGGCAGCTCGAATTCAATTCCCTGGGCGTCGGCGGCGATCTTACGCTGGGCTTTCAGCGTCAATACGATCTCGCCAAAGGCGGCCCGCTTGAGCTTAATGGTCTTGGTCAGCGGCGCTCCAGGCTTCGATACGATGGCTTCAACGAAATCCGCCGGACCGAAATCGGTAACGTCCACGTCCCAGCCGGGCATGTCGATCTCGAGCTCGAACGCCTTGTCGCCCACAATCCGATAGGCGAGTCGCGCCTGGAGCTCCAGTTGATGCGCGCGTACGTACACCAGATACATCGGATTAACGCTAATCACCTTTTCACGCGGGCTGACCAGCAGCGGCAGCGTATACGGCTGGTCGTAGTATTCGAAGCTGGCCACCCAGTCGCCCGCATACGCCTCGTCGAAGCGAGCATTCTCCGGCAGGTCGTCAACCTGCCGCACGCCGCTCTTCTTGCCGAAAGAAACTTGCCAGGCGTGGTCGGCGGCGACCGCAAGCGATCCCCACTGCCGCGAAGCGCCTTGAACCTCGAAACCGCTCAATTCAATCGCCTTGCCGGCGGCCGCTGCTTCATGGTCGCGACGAGTCGTCAGTTGCACTTCCATCCGCTCGGAAGAGCTCATCGGGCGGCGGATTTCAACCCACTGTGCGTCCGTCGCGCCGTCTTGCGAGGGAAGGTTGCCGAGCGGATGGATCGTATAGTCCATTCTCGGCTGTTCCGGCGCCAACGCCGCGCCGGGGGGCAAACGCACGCGAAAACTGTCGAACTCGCGACCAAACGCTTTTACCTTCAGCGTCGCCTTCGTTTGCACGCTCTGCCGTTCGACCTGAACCACGATCTGGCCTGAGACGTCGAAGGCCGCAGGCGCGTCGGGGATTTGCTCCGCGTTCTCGCGCCACGACATGACGAAATCGCTGGTCAGCCCGATCGCCTTGAGCTCGGTAAAGTTCTGTTGCTGCCGCACGGGCATCAGGACGGCGCCGGGCGAAACCTCTGCGACGGCGCCAGCGACAGGGACCTTAATGCTCAACTCAGAATGGACCGCGCGAGGAAAATTGACTTTCAGCCGGGTCTGCCCGGCCGACCGTTCCAGCGGGACCAAGGCCTTCAGCCGCAGGACGTGCGGCTTGTCCGTCTCGCCGCGGAACCAACTGACGTACTCGCGGCTGTTTTCGTCGTATTCGAGAAACTGTTCTCCTTCGCCCTGATGTTCGTCGGCTTCGGCGAGCGAGACGCCTCCCAAACGCAACGGCACGCGAACCCAGTTCTTGTCGCTGGCATGGATTGTGAACGTGACGGAGAGCGAGGCATATTCGGGACCCGCCTCGCCGACGACTTGCAGCCGCTCCACCCGAAAACTGGGCCGCGGAACGCCGATGCCGCCGTCGCGCAATTCCAGCAGCCGTTCGATCTCCTCCCAGGTGCGGTTGATCAAGGGAATCGTTTCCCCCTTGGCATCCTTTACGTAGAGGATGTCGGGCTCGACGCGTTTGATCATCTCCGAAGACTTGGCCGACGCTTTTTCGCCGCCGCCTTCCGTCCGGCTCGCCGTTTCCCCCGGCTGCGCGCACGCCACGGCGCTCCAGACCCAAGTCTGGGCGATCACCAGGAGCGTCAGTCCGAAAGAACTCGCTCGCAAGATTCCTGTTCCTCTCCAGGCCCCGCCGCTAGAAGTTGATCTTTGCGCGCCCGCCGCCGGCTTGACTGAAGACAGGGGGAACGCAGCCGGAACGTCCCTTACTAGTTTACTCAGGGTCGCAAACTGCTCAAAGCAATAATTTGCCCTAGTCTGCCTTGCTAACAGGCTGTGCAGCCAAGGAGTTGCGAAATTTCCTGGTGCAATGCGGGGGTGCAAGCGGAAACGAACTGCGGGTCCGCCAGGTCCGGCTCGCCGCCGCTCAAGCTGCTGACCACGCCGCCCGCCTCGCGAACCATCAATAATCCTGCCGCTATGTCCCAGGCTTTTGTGCTCCGCGCCCAGTAGGCGTCGAAACGCCCGGCGGCCAAATAACATAAGTTCAATGCCGAGGAGCCCATCCGCCGTACGGCCCGGCAGCGGAGCGTGACCTCGAGGAAGTCCTTGATGTCAGGGTCGTCTCGGCGCACTTTGGCCGGCAAGCTGGCCGCCACTAAGGCCTGGTCCAAGCTCGCCGTCTGGCTGACGCGCAGCGGTTTGCCGTTCAACTCGGCGCCATGCCCTTGCGCCGCGACATAACATTCCTCTGCGACCGGATTGTAAACCGTGCCCGCCAGCAGCTTTCCCGATTGCTCCAAGGCGATGGAAACGGCATATACGGGCAAACCGTGGACGTAGTTGGTGGTTCCATCCAGTGGATCAACGATCCAACGCAGCCCGTCTTTCTGGCTGGGAATAGAGCAATTCTCTTCTGCCAGAAATCCATGGTCGGGAAAGGCGTCGAGCAGGATCTTTTGAATGGCTTCCTGCGAAGCCAGATCGGCTTCGGTGACCAGATCGGCCGGGCCTTTCTCTCGCACCGCAAAGCGGCCCGCCCAATCAAGCAATACCGCGCCTCCGGCCCGGGCCGCGCGTTCGCAAACTGTTTTGTATTCTAAAATTGCGTCCATGTCATAGCATTGCTGATGGCGTGCACTGAAACGGCGGCTTCGACGCGGCGCCGAGGCGCATCGTTAAAATAGTCAACGACTGTTCACCTTAACATCCAGCCGACGGAATTCGACCCACGGCGGGATTGCCAAAAAAAGTTTTCACAAAAAGCTGGACATGGCCTTGTGACTTGGTATGATCAGCTTCAGTGGAGATGAGGGCCAATTGTGAGTGGCCAAGTCCTGGTTATTCAGTTGCCTCATATTATCTTTCCTTCATAGGAACGCGTTTCTTACACGATCGGCCTCTTCTCTGTTCCGGCCCCGCCGTCTTGCCTTGCGTAAGCGGCGGGGTTTTTTTGTTTCCTCGTCTCGCTGATCCATGCCTCATCCGATCTGGTCGCTCAAGGGTTGCACCGCCCATCTCGAAATCGATGCTTTCACGGCAAGTCTCGACTTGAGTCGGCCCCAACGCGGCCTGGCCGATCTTCAATGGCGATCGCAAACGTTCGCCGGGCAACAGATTCTCGCTGTCGATCTCGCGCCGCATGAGTCCGCCGACGAAGAGAACGTCGCCGACTGCTACCAGCGCGCGGGCGATCTGGTGGCGGTCTATGACCAAACGCCGCAGCGGCCCATGCGCGTGCAAATCTACTGGCGCGCGACGGAGTTGGAACTGAGCGCGCACCGGGTTCCCGCCATCGACCTGCAAGTCTCCGTGCAAACCAGCCTGTTGGACAGCCGCCCCGAGCTGACGACCGCCAGCACGTTGGCCTCGCACGAAGTTTGCCGGCTCGTCGATTCGGCGGCAGGCGCCTTTGCACCCTTGTCTCCGCCGGAAATCGGCCCTGCAACGCTTACGCCGCAGGAAGGGCCGGGTTGCCTGTTGTTTCGCAACTCCAACTCGGACGTGAGTTACGCCGAAATGATCGCTCCGTGCGATTTTGGCCGCGATGAATTGGCTGACTGCGGTCATGGCAAGTTGAGGTTGAGGCGGCGGCTGTTTGCGGGCTCGCTGGAAAAAGGCGTTATCTTGCGCGCTCGCGTGCGAGGCGTCTTTTTGCCTCGCGCTCAGGACGAACGCGACGTCGCCGAGGCGTATCGGGCGTTGCTCGATTCGCCGCCGCCGCTAACGACCTGAAACGAAGTCGTCCGAGTCGTCCGTTTCGACGGCGTCGTTGTGCGGACGCAAGCGGCGATACAGACGAATTGCGGCGGGCAAGGCAGCGACCACCAGCATCATTCCCATCGGCGCAGCGACGGATAGCAGTACGAACAACACCAGCCGCGATTCACCATCGCCTTCTCCGCCTGCACGGAGCAGCCCGCCCCAGATCGCGAACGGGATGCACAGCAGGATGATAGTGGCCATCAAGCCGCGCATGCCGAATTGAAATCGGCCGCTCTCGCCCCGCGCGGGCGGTAAACGGCCTGAGGGATTCTCGCGGACGGTCATGGCAGTCGCTGGACGCGTTGCACCAATTCTGCGTGGCTGAATTCACGATTGGTCGGCACGAGCAGATAGCAGGCCGGCTGGCCGCAGCAATCGAGAATGATCTGCGTGTCATTGGGCACGCTGAAACCTTCCGGGCAGGGCTCGTGACCGTGGATCAAGACTTTGGCCGAAACCTGCTTGGCAAACGCCTTGGCATTTTCGGCCCGGTAGTCGCGGCCCCATAGCAGGTCGAACACGTCGCCGTGCTCGAGCAGTTCGGGGGCCTCCAGCGGGCGCTGCAGAATGTCGCGATCGAAGCCTTGGCTGTCGCATTTTTCGGGCAGGCTGTGGCAAATAAAAACGCCGCCCGGCAAGCGAACCGCCAGAGGGCAACTGCGAATGAACGCCGTATACGCCTCGCGGACCTTTTCGGCCGCCGGTCCGTACATCTCCTGCAGTCCGAGCCGGAACATCAAGTTCAACATTTTCTTCGACTTGATGATCGGATAATCGGTCAGTTCCGCCAACTCATGGTTGCTGAGCAGGAAATGGACCCGCTCAGGGAACTGCATTTTCAGCTTCGCCACGTCTTCCAGCATGCTGTGCGACATGCAGCCGCCGTTGGTCGGATACGTCGGCCCCCCGTGGCAGACTTCCTGCAGGATCAGGTGGCGGCGCGGATTGCGCTCCAGGTCGGCGATCTTCTTGATCGAGTTGAAATTCTTGCGGTGGCCGTGCAGATCCGCCGTGATCATCACGTCGTCCGCCGTTTCCGCCGTCAGCACGATCAGGTTGCCTTCGCGCGTGGGCGTGTCTTCGTTAGCCTCGGCGGCCTTGTGGAAGGTCGAGATGACCCCTTCGATATATTCAAACGTAGCGACCATAACACCTTGCAACGTAGCAGCCGGCCATGCCTGCGCCTAGTGAAACGCTTAGAGCAAGTGCCGAGCTTTGACTTCCAGGTAACGATTGACCAGCGGCGCCGTAAGGCTCTCGGGGAACACGTCCAGCGATAATACGCCCTTGGCTTCCAGGTCGGCCAGAACCTGCTGACGCCAGGAGAGGATGTCGGCCGCGGCGGCGGCCCGATACAAAGCGTCTTCGTCAGGATTGACCGCCTCGGCGGCTTCGAATAGCCCGCGGTCTCGCAGCAACACGCCCAGCGGCAAATGCTTGCCGACGAACGACTGTAGATACTGTCCGACCTGGTTGGCGTTGACCTCGTCGATCAGGTTGCTGATCAGGACCACCAGCGAGCGCTTGCGGCAGTGCGTAGCCAGATACAAGAATGCCTGGTCGTAACGAGATTCAACCAGCCGCGGGAAACGGTCGAAGGACGCGTGCAACAGCCGGTTCATCTGGCGCATGCCGTTCGCCGGCGGCACGAAGCCGTGAATCTCGTCGGAGAAACACAGCAGTCCCACGGAGTCGCCATGAGACAAAGCCACGTAGCTGAGCATCAGCATGGCGTTGAGCGAGTGATCCAGGAGGCTCAAGTCGCCCGCCAGGTTGGTCATCATGCGGCCGCAATCCAGCAGAAAAATCAGCCGCTGGCTCTGATTACTTTGGAAATCCTTGACCGTCAGCTTTTGCCGACGGGCGGTGCTGCGCCAATCGATGTGCTTGTAGTTGTCGTCGGGCGTGTAGTCTCGCAGCCGCTCGAACTCGTTGTCCTGCCCGATGCGCCGCGTGCGACGCACCCCCAGCAGGTTGAGCCGGTTAGTGCGAGCAAGCAGCGCGTACTCCGAAAGCTGCTTCATGTCGGGATAAACATGAATTACCGACGAAGCTTGATAATCGAGCAGTCGCTGCCAGAGTCCCAGCCGGCTGCGCACGCGCAGGTGGACCGTCGAGAGTTCGAAGGCGCCGCGCCGCACGCTACGCGCCTGGTAATGAGCGATCGCCCGGCTGCGCGGGGCCAGCAGCAAGCGGAATTCCTGGGGCTCGGCTCTCAACTCTTCCGGAACGCCGTCACGAATCCAGACGAAGTACGAACGCGGCGACTGGTTGGAGACGACCAGTTGGACCGGATGGGCTTGCCTTAGCGAGGCCACGCGACCCGTCTCGCGATCGACGGCGAATGTGGCTCGCGCCGGCAGCGTGAACAGATCAATCGCGGCGATCAACGCCGCCAAGCCGTCGACGATGTAAAGCGCGGTCCAGGCTGCCGGAGAATCAGCCACCTGCGGGGCCAGCATTGCCAGCGACAACAATCCGGGCGCCATCGCCAGATAGACCAGCGGGCGATGAGGGAACACGCGCCAGAAATGCCCGAGATAAGCTAACGCTGCCAGCAGCAGCGAGACTCGCAGCAGGAATGCAGACATGCCGCTGGCGGAGGCAAGCAGTTGCCCGACCAGCACGGCCAAAGCGGCGGCCCCGGCCAGCAACAGCCCAGGCGCGAACAGGATAAATCGCCACGGTCGCTCGACGCGCTGGCGATAGAGCTGCCGCGCACCGGCCCACGCGGCCGCCAAAATCGCAAATTCCAGCAGATACCAGGCGAAATTCACAGCCGAGGCACCTCGACCGAGCGAATCAAGTCTTCCAGTAGTTCGTCGACCAGGCGTCCCTCGACTTCCGCCTCGGCCGTCAGGGTCACGCGATGTCGCAGCGCGGGC
>DASZUP010000753.1:0-28038 GCA_035547635.1 Pirellulales bacterium | reverse complement strand
AAGTGCCGTTCGACGTCGGCGCCGCGATTGGCCGGATTGCCGCGGCGGAAGACTCGCGCCGGCCGGATCAACTCGCGGTCGACCAGCGCTACGGCGTAAGGAGGCGCCAGCGGCGAGTCGATCAGCCAGCGATCGACTTCGTTCTGCAACTTCCACAGCTCCGTCAGTCCGGCCGTGTGGAAGTACGATTCGATCGACACGATCGCCTCGTCAGGAACGAGGCAAGGCGAGCCGGTTCCATACAATACTTGCCGCAATGCTTCTGACTCGGGCGCCTCCAGCTTTTCCGGCGCCGCAGCGCCGGCTTGCTTGGCCGCTTCGCAGGCGGCCTTCCATTCCTGTTCGACGGTCGACAGCAGCTTTCCGTAGCGCTCGGCCACCTCTCGCATGGAAGACGGCGGAGGCGACAGCGCCGCCAGCACCCGCGGATTAACGGTTGCCTGCTGTTCATTCAGCTCGCGCAGCAGATCGGACGACCGGGCGGCGAACTCGTCGGCCTTGAGCGCGGCAAAGCGCCGCCAAGGCAGAAACGCCGGGTCTTCCGCTCGGGCGGGCAGCGACAGCCAGGCTTCCCAGCGGCGAACGAACGTTGGAATGATATCGGTCGGCGCCAGGATCTGGTCGAAGCCTTCTTCCGGATACTTGGAAAGCTCCGTCTGTGCGACCAGGTAATCGGTTACCCGCTGCCGCACCCGATCGGCGGCTTCGTTGCGCTTGGCCAGCGTGGCGTCGCGGAGCTTCTGTTGCCGCTCGTCCAGTCCCTTCTCGAAGGCCGCATAGTCTTCGTTGCGAACGGCCGGCTCGCCCGCAGGTGCCAACTGTTCCGTCGAGTTGAGGAACACGCCGTAGAGCGAGTAATAATCGGTGGTGGGAATCGGATCGTACTTGTGATCGTGGCAACGGGCGCAGGCCACGGTCAGGCCCATCGTGCCGCGCGTGAGCACGTCGATGCGGTCGTCGATAATGTCGTGCGTCACGCCAAGAAAGCGCCGCCCGATCGTAAGAAAGCCCATCGCGGCGCGGGCGCTCGCGTCGTCCGGCGCCGCCTGGTCCGCGGCAATTTGCAGCAGCAGGAACTGGTCGTACGGCAGATCGCGATTGAAAGCCTGCACGACCCAATCGCGATAGGCCGGGGCGTGAACCCAGACGCGCTGCTCGCGAGCGTAGATGTAGCCCTTGGTGTCGGAATATCGGGCGACGTCGAGCCAATGCCGCGCCCACTGCTCGCCGTAGTGGGGCGAATCGAGCAGGCGATCGATCAGCTTTGCATAGGCGTCGGGCGCCGGATCGTTGACGAAGGCTTCGACTTCTTCGGACGTGGGCGGCAACCCGGTCAGGTCGACCGTCGCGCGGCGAATCAGGGTCCGCCGATCCGCCGGCGGCGACGGCGCCAGCCCCTCGGCTTCGAGCCGGGCGAGGATGAAGCGATCGACGGGCGTTTGCTCCCAAGCGGCGTCTTTCACTTCCGGTGGAACAGGATCGCCGATCGGTTGAAAAGCCCAGTGCCGCTGTTGTTTCTCCGCCAGGTTGTCGCCGGCCGGTTCGGGTGAAGCCGGCCACGGAGCTCCGAGTCGGACCCAATGCGTCAAGGCTTCGATCTGCTTGTCCTTGAGCTTGCCGGAAGGCGGCATCTGTACGTCGTCCGAGTAGCGCACGGCGGCAATCAACAGACTCTCGTCCGGCTTGCCGGGAACAAACGCCGGCCCGCTGTCGCCGCCGGCCAGCGCCGCTTGCGGCGAATCAAGCCGCAAACCGGCTTCTTGCTTTTTGGCGCCGTGGCATTTCTGGCAATGTTCGACCAGCAGCGGCCGCACGTTGGTCTCGAAGAACTCGAGTCCTTCATCGGCTCGCAGCGCGGCAGGACAAACGCTTGCCAGAGCCGCGAGCAGGCAGAACAGCATGCGCAGCGCAGGCATCAGCCGTCGGCGTGTCGACAGTGGCGGTTGGATCATTACACGCTCGCATTGCGCCTATTGCGCACGGTTAGGTAGGTCAGCCCTGCGCTCGCGATTGTAGACAACGAGCCTGCGATTGTCTACAATCGGCCAGCGAACGCAGCAGCGGCGTCGTCCGTTGCAAAAGCCAGGAAAACGGCTGTGAAAACGAAAACCAAGCCCGCCGCGACTGAGATCATTGCCGCCACGCTGCGCGATGAGATCCTGGGCGGCCGTTTGCCCGCCGGGCAGCGGTTGACCGAAATGGAACTGGCGCAGCGGTTCGGCGCCAGCCGGGCGGCGGTGCGGCCGGTGATTCAGCAGTTGGCCATGCAAGGACTGTTGGTCTGCAAGACCAACTGCGGCGCGGCGGTGGCGCCCGAGGCGCCGAAAGCGATCCGCGACCTGATCGTTCCGATTCGCCGCACCATCGAGGCCTATGCGCTGCAGTTGATCTTTTCCGAGTTGGGGCCGGCGGACTTTCAGCGTTGGGAAGAGACGCTGGCCCGGATGAAGGCGGCCTGCGAGCGGCAGGATCTGCACACGGTGGCGGAATGCGATCTGGCGTTCCATCGCGCCATCCTCGAACGCGCCTCGCAAGGTGACTTGCTGGTCATTTGGGAAGCCCTGGTCGGGCGGCTCCGCTCTCACTTCCGCCGCACACAGCGGCAACTCACGCGGCTGATGGACATTTATGACGAGCATCGTGAACTCCTCGAAGCCTTTCGCGGCAGCGACGAAGATGCGGCATTACGTTCTTTAAAAGCGAAGATTGCATAGATCGCAGAGAGAGAACCGCTAATAAACACTGATCTTCGCTAATCCGAATTAGTGTCAATTAGTGGTTATTAGCGGTTAATTCCCGCTTTCCGCCGCGATCAGCGCATTGAAACGTTCGCGGTTGCGGTGCAGGTACTTGTCGCACTCGGCGGTCAAGTGGGCGCCGTCGGCGTAGCCGAGGGCGAGAGCCAGCTTGGCCAACTCGATAGGGTCGTCGGGCAGAACGCGGCTGACGCAGTTCATCAACCGCAACCGCGACTCGACCGAACGCAAGAAGCTGTAGCTCTTGCTGAAGTAGGCGAAGTCGTCTTCGCTGACGTGACCGGCTGCGTGCAGCGCGGCCAGGGCTGTGAGCGTGTTGGGGCTTCGCAGGCCGGGATTCTTCCGGCCGTGCTTGAGCTGCAGCATCTGCACCAGGAACTCGATATCGACAATCCCGCCCGGGCCCCGCTTGATGTTGCCCGGCGGCGCGGTTTCTTCCATGCGGCGCCGCATGTCGCTAATAGCCTTGGCATACTCGGACTGCCAGACATGATCGTAGGCCGCAGTCGCGACGAGCTTGACCGCCGCGGCTTCGGCCTGTGGACTTCCGAGGATCGGCCGCGCCTTACACAGCGCCTGCCGTTCCCACAACTGGCCGTCCCCTTCGGCAAAGTAGCGGGCGAATTCCTGAAAGGTGGTGGCCAAGGCGCCGCTGCGGCCGGTGGGCCGCAGACGCAGGTCGACCTGGTACAGCTTGCCGTACGGGCCGAGCTGGCTGACCGTTTTTACGATTCGTTGGCCCAGCTCGCTGAAGAAGTGCTGATTGTTGGTCGGGCTGCCGCGACGTGCCCGCTTGTTGAACACGGTCGGCCCGTCGGCTTCGTAGATAAAGACCAGATCCAGATCGCTCTGGTAATTCAACTCGCGCCCGCCCAGCTTGCCGAGCGCCAGAACAACCAGTTGGCAAGGCTCTCCGGCATGGGGCCCCTCGCCAATGGTCGGTTCGCCCAGCTTGGCGGCCAGCTTCTCGTGCTCTCGGCGGATGATCTCTTCCAGGCACGTCTGCGCAATGTCCGACAGCGCCGCGGTCGTGGCATGTACGTCTTCTTTGCCCAGGATGTCGCGCACGCCGACCCGCAACTGCATCGTGTTTTTGAAACTGTGCAGGATGGGATCGAGATCTTCGGCGGCCCTCGCCATCTCTCCCAGCGTATCGCGCAGAATCTGCGCGCTGGGCAACTTGTTCAGCACCAGGCTGTCCATCAATTCGTCGATCATGCCCGGGTGGCTGGTCAGAATGCCGGACAGCAGCGGACTGGACGAACACAATTCGACGTACAGATTCATTGAAGGGGGATTGAAGCTGAACAGCTCCCACAGCACCCCCTTGCCGCCCAGCGAATCGCTGACTTTCTCCAGGTTGACCAGGGTCGAATCGGGATCGGGCGTGGCGGCGATGGCCTTCAGCAGCCGCGGCGCGATGGCGGCCAGAAAGTGCCGGCAGCGCCGCGTGAGCAGGAACCGCAGCTTCTCGGTCGCCAGCGACTCCAGGTTCTGATAGGCCAACTGCACGTCGCGGAACGGATAACGGCCGAGCACTTCGGCGATCCGCTCGGCCGGCGGCGCGGGGTCCAGCACCAGGTCGACCTCGGGCTCGGTTTGGGCGTCGTCGCCGAAAGCGTCGTGCAGCAGGTGATCCAGAATCTTGCGATTGACGGCCGTCTTGTTCTCGTAGTCGGATTCGAAAGCCGACAAGGCCGTGCGCTTCGGCTCATCGGCGTAGCCCATCCGAATGGCCAGCTTGCGCATCTCGACCGCGTCATCCGGCAGCAGATGCGTCTGCAGGTCGAACATGATCTGCAGCCGATGTTCGATCTTCCGCAGAAAGCCGTAATTCTCTTCCAGCAGCGAGCGTTCCTGGCGCGTCAGGCAGCCCACGTTTTCCAACTGCGCAATGGCTTCCAGAGTGTTGCCGGTCCGCACTTCGGGCAGATCGCCGCCGTTGAGCAGTTGCAGGAACTGGATCGAGAACTCGATGTCGCGAATGCCGCCGCGGCCCGTCTTAACGTTGCGCTGCTCGTCTCCTTCGCTGATCACGCGGTGTTCGATCCGCCGCTTGAGCGCCTTGATGCCGGTGATGTCGGCCAGCGACAAGTAACGGCGGTAAATCCACGGTTCCAGATGCTGGAGAAACTGCTCGCCCAGTTCAAAATCGCCGGCGATCGCCCGGGCTTTGACGTAGGCCTGGCGTTCCCAGGTGCGGCCCATCACGTCGTAATACGACATGGCCGCTTCCAGGCTGTGCGTCATCGGGCCGCGTTCGCCCTCGGGCCGCAATCGCAGGTCGACGCGGTAGGCGTGCCCCATGTCGGTCGTTTCGCTCAGCAGCTTGACGATTTCGCGCGCCAGGCGTTCGAAGAACTCGACGTTGGTTTGAGGTCGCGGGCCGTCGGTCTTGCCATCGCCTTCGTAGAGAAACACCAGGTCGATGTCGCTGGAGTAGTTCAGCTCGACCCCGCCCAGCTTGCCCATGGCCAGCGTCACAAACCGCGCCGGTCGCCCGTCGGCAAGCAGCGGGCGGCCGCGCTTCTGTTCCAATTGCCGCCGCGCGAACCGCAAGGCGCCCTCGACAATCGCGTCGGCCAGGTAGGAGATCTGCTCGGTGACCATCCCCAGCCGCTGGTTGCGGATCAGGTCGCCGTAAGCAATCCGCAACGTCTCGCGAAGCTTGAAGCGGCGCAGGACCGTCATGGCCGCGGCCGCGTCGTCCAAACCGTCGACGGCGCCGGCCAATTCGGCCACCAGCACCTCGCGAGTCGCGGGCTGACCTTCGGTCGTGCGGAGCAGGTCGTAAGCGTACGGATCGCGGATCAGCAGATCGCTGAAATGCTGGCTGGTGGAGAAGATCTGCAGCAGGATGGGCAGCGCTTCGGCATCGCGCTCGAACAGCGAGGCCAGCGAGAGCGGGTTGCGCGCGGCGCTGACGAACCGTTCCAGGTTGTTGAGCGCCATGTCCGGGTCGCTGCTGCGCGGCAGGTGTTCGGCCAGCACGTCGCAGATGCCGGCCAGCAGATCGAGCGTGACTCCTGCCGACGCCAGCCGCACCAGGTTGGCGTGGCCCCGGTCGACGTCGGCAAGTTTCCACGCTCGCAACCAGGCGTCCGCCGCCGTCCGGTCGTCAAGATACTTGTGCAGTTGGTCAATTTGCATTGGCGGATCAGGTGCTGCCGTTATCCTTCGCGGGGGCGGACGCGGGATCGTGGACTTCGATTTCATTGACCAACAGCAAGTCGATGATGCTGAACGAGTCCCCGGCATGATAGACGATCATGGTGCGTCCGCTGGGCGAGTGAGAGAGAAATTCGCCGTGCGGTACGTGGAACGAGCGGCCGTCAGCCATGTGGATCGTAAAAGGCCGGAAAGGACGCGCTTGGTGAACGTTGCGAAGTTGCTCAATGGTCATAGAGGCGACTCGAAATCTTCTTGTGTTACTCCAATCTCGTTCCATTATAGGCCGAATCCGCCTCTGCTTCACGACAGGCTATACACCTCCGGACCGACGTGCTCGGTAACCACGCTGGCAAACAGCGTGAAAGCGTTGGCGTCGTAGACCATGACCGGCACGAACTGCCCGATCAGCCGGCGATTGCCCTCGAACACGGCGATGCGGTCGCAGTTGGTGCGGCCGGTCAATTGCACCACCTCCCCGTCGGCGGCCTGCTTGCGGCTGTTCTTGCTCGGGCCTTCGACCAGCACCGTCGCCTGCCGGCCCAGAAAGGCCTGGTTGTCTTCTTCGCTGATCGCGTTCTGAATCGCCAGCAATTCGTTGTTCCGCAGTCGCTTGACTTCCTCGGGCACGTCGTCCGCCAGGCGGTCGTCGGCCTTGGTGCCCGGTCGCGGGCTGTATTTGAAGATGAAGCTGTTCTTGAATCGCCCTTCGCGAACCAATTCGGCCGTGGCCTGGAAGTCGGCGTCGGTCTCGCCGCAAAAGCCTACGATCCAGTCGCTGGTCACGGCGGCGTCGGGGATGGTCTCGCGAATCCGAGCCAGCATCTCGCGATACTCTTCCACCGTGTAGCCTCGCTTCATCCGCCGCAGCACTTCGTTCGAGCCGCTCTGACACGGCACGTGCAGATAATGCGAGCACTTGGGCAGATCGCGAACGGCCTGCAGCAGGTCGTCGGTCATATCCTTCGGATAGTTGGTGACGAACTTGATGCGGTCGATGCCTTCGATCTCGTGCAACCGAACGATCAGATCGGACAAGCGGGTCGTGCGGCCGTCGGCCTGGTGGCGGTAGCTGTTGACGGTCTGGCCCAGCAAGGTGATCTCGCGGCAGCCTTCATCCGCCAGCTTGCGCACTTCGGCCTCGATTTGCGCGGCCGGGCGGCTCTGCTCAGGCCCGCGCACCGAGGGGACGATGCAATAAGTGCAGAACTTGTCGCAGCCGATCATGATCCGCACAAAGGCCTGGTACGGCGTGGGCCGCATCTGCTCGTCGCGCAGCGGATCGTAGCTCTCGAAGCTCTGTTCGATCTCCTCGCGGCTGCCGGCGGTGCGGTCGAGACTGACCTCCATCCGCGGGCCGCTCCCTGCGGCAATTTCTTCGAGCAGTTGGGGAATCTGGTGCAACTGCCCGGGGCCGACCACCAGGTCAACGTACGGCGCCCGATCGAAGATCAGTTTCTGGTCTTTCTGAGCCATGCAGCCCAGCACGCCGATGATCTTGTCCGGATGGCGCTTCTTGGCGTGCTTCAGCCTGCCCAGGGCGCTGTAGATTTTGTCTTCGGCGTGCTGCCGCACGCTGCAAGTGTTGAACAGAATGGTGTCGGCCTGCTGCGGCGTGTCGACCAGGCGATAGCCTTGGCGGCGCAGGCTGGCCACGACCAACTCGCTGTCGAGCAGGTTCATCTGGCAGCCGACCGTTTCGATATACAGCTTGCGGTCCATGGTCGTACTCATAGCAGCGCTCGAAACCCGGCGGCGCGGGCGCCGCAAGCCGTCAGGCTGCGTTCTGGCGAGAACGCCGGGGTTGGGCTTCTTTTTCTTTCTCTTTCTCTGCTTTCTTGCGGGCGCGGGCCGATTCGATCTGTTTGCCGAAATCGGCGAGCAACTGGTTGCGCCGCGCAAGCATCAAGCGAACCAGGATCATCACCGCCAGATAACTGGCGCCCATCAATAATGCCGTATCCCAACCGTCCATGATCACCTCGGCCCATTGCAAAAAATCCGTGCGAAGGGCAAGCCCTCTATCTTAACGCGCCCTCCGGCCTGGCCGCGAGGGGGATTTGGCCGCCGTCCAGGGCCTTTCAATTTTTCATAATGGGTAAGAACGTGGCGCTGGGCGCGGGCGCCTGGGTCTGAGCCTCGGCGAAGCCCCCGAGTTGCAGAAACACCAACCCGAAGCGCGAGCGAGGGCCCGACCTGAGCTCCCGCTAACCCGAAGCGCGAGCGAGGGAACGATAACGACGTCGCGTCGAAAGCCCATGCTGAATTCTTGGGCTGCTTGCTTGAGTTTTCGGACGTCCCGTGTAACTCCGCGGCTCGCCGCGAACCCCTCTCCCTGCATCTCTCCCGCATCGCAAAACCCCTCTGTTGGGTGAGAAAAACCTTAGCAAGTCTTAGCGCCGTTTGCATTCTCCGCGCCGTCCGATCATCGGCGCCGGCCGCCGTCTTGGCGCCCTCTTCGTCGGCTTTCGCTCTCGCGAGAGCACGCCTTTCCGTCCCGGCAAGAGACGGTCCTTGGCCCCAGTCGTCTTTTCGCCGTCTTCGTCGGCTTCCGCTCCCGCGAAAGCACGCTCTTCCGCCGCAACGAAACGCGTCCCTCGGCGCCGGCCGCCCTTGGGAACCCGCTTCGAACTGAACGCCTGCCACGTTGGACACGGTTTGGCCCTCCCGCTCGCTAGGGTTGTCGTTGTCTCTTGGGAAGCGCCTTTTTGGGGAACGATCCAAGACCGCAGTCATCGCCCCGGACCGCCGCCATGCCGCATAACCCGCGCTTCGCGTTGGCTGACGAAAATAGTTGCACTTCGCGCCGAGTCCCTTATCTTCGGGCGATTGTTCTCTGGCAGTGCAGAACAGGGGTAGACTGAATGCCCGCTTGATCCGGCCCTCGTACGGCAATGGCGGCTAATCAAGAGTCTATCCGGCCGGCGGCTTGGCGCCGGCATGCGGGAACTGGCCGAGGAGCTGCACGTCGGCGAGTAGACGATCCGCCGCGACTTGCAGACGTTCCTCGACGTCAAGCGCCTCTCCGCCGCCGCCGACTACGTGCAGGAATCGACCTCGTATGCCAGGCAATGACTTTCGCCGCAGAAGGACGGCAGGCGTGCTGGCCGAGTTCCAGCTTTCCAGTAGCGAAGAGATCAAGCGTTGGCTGCGGGGCTTCGGCAGCAACGCCACCGTTTTAGAGCCGCTTGAGTTGCGGCAGGAGATCGCCGCCGAGCTGCGCGAGATGTTGGCGGTCTATGGACCGACTGGCAACGACGGCGCCGTGCCGCGAGCCGAGCGGCGCAGCGCGCCGCGCAACAACGTCCAGAGAACTATATTGGCCACAGAGAACACGGAGACCGACGATGATGACATGGCCGCCTCTTTAATGTCCGGCGGCGCTGAGCACGATCGCCGCGGCCATTGCAGCCGTTCGCCTGACAAAGCGGAACAAGTTCCGCTCTACTTTTTCGCGATTGAATGGTCGCGGACCCGTTGGAGCGAGATAGTGATCTGGCAAATGGTGAGCAAACTTATCCGTGCCCGCCTACTTGACCCCGACGGCGTTGAACGCCGTTCTGGCTCTGTGGGCTGTGTGGCAACCCATGGGGCGGAGAGCGGACTGCGCAACAGCGCACCCGTCGGGCAAATCGGCGGCGTGCCGCCCGTGTTCCGCCATGCGTCCGGGAGCGGAAGAGCGCGAGAGTTTCCTTGCGAGCCGCTGGCAAGCTTCCGGAATCGTCACCGATTCCGCTACGGCGCGGCAAGACCCCGGAATCGTCACCGATTCCGCTACGCGGCGCCCCGCCTAAGGTTTGCAACTTGCCTGGATTACGCAGCGCCAATGCGGGTAGAGCAAAAAGTAGGGTTTTTGTGGAGCTTTCGGGTGAGTTTGACGATTATGGGCCTGCGTAACGGTTACGCGGCAGGGGAAACCCTGCTTATGCGAGGGGGGACGCTCGCAAGCTTTTGACTACGTGACCAGACCAGATGCGACGAAACGACCGGGAACTGTTGTTCATTCGACGATCGGCCTCCGAGTAGCGCTGATCGTTGTCTTGTCGGGCTTCTTGCCGGCGGCCGCGGCCGCCGCAGAACGCAACGGCGAGTTTGAGGCGTACGTACTAAAACATGCGCAGGTCGCCGAAGTCGAGCCGCTGGTTCGGCAATCGCTGGCCGCGCTGCCGGGAAAGACCGAAGTCGCCGTCGATGCGCAAGGCAACCGCCTGCTGGTGCGAGGCTCGGCCGATGCGCAGCAACTGGTTCAGGCTCTCGTCCGCTCGCTCGACAAGGCGCAGCCCGCGACTGAGGCAGCGAAACCGTTCCTGAAATCGTACCCTCAATCCGGTCCGAATGCCGCGCAACTGGCAGCGCGGCTGCAAGTTGAGTTTGGCGACGACCGCCGCGTACGCGTGGCCGCCGACGCTCGAACCGGCCAACTCCTGGTCGTGGCGCCCGCCGACGTGCAGGAGGCGATCGCCCGGCGTCTGGCGGCCGGGCCCGGCGCGAGCGCAACGGCGCATCGCGGGGATCAGGCGGCGCCGCGACGCGCAGAAGACGTACCTGACTCCCAGCGTTCCGCGCCCGCTGAGCCGGAGGCAGCCGCTCACCCGGCGTTCGCGGCCGGCGCGCCGCTTGTCATCAAGCTCGCGAATGTCGCTCCCGGCGATATCGAGCGCCGCTTGCAGGAATTGTGGCGAGGGCGGCTGGCGCCCGTCGCACAGACCAACGTAGAAGCGGCGGCGCTGGTCGTTCGCCAAGGACCCGGCGAACCGCCGCTGGAAGTGCAAATCAACCGGCGCACCGGCGAGGTCACCATCCGCGGGCCGCAGCGGGCCGCAGCTTCGTGCGTGAAGCTGGTGCAGATGCTGGATCGCCCGCAGCAGTCGTCCGAAGAGCGGACGCAGGTCGTTCCGCTTCGCGCAGCGACGGCGCGGTACGTGCATCGGGCGATGGCGGCGGTCAGCGGCCAAGGCCCGCCCTCGCAACAGGCGGCGGCCGGCCGTCGCGGCAACGGCGCCTTGCGCATGGCCGCGGCCCTGTTCCAGCCGCGCGGCGAGGAACAAGCCGGCGAGGCGCCGGCCCGCGACGAAGCTTCGCAGAACTCTGCCTCGCCGGATAATGCGGCGCCGGATAATGCCCCGCCGCAGCGCGTGTTGCCGCCGAGCGGCGCCGGAGAGGCGGAGCCGGAGCAAGAGGATCGGGCCCTGGAGGGCGCGGTCGAGATCGAACAGCTTCCGGGCCTCGACGCAATCATCATTCGCGGCAGCAATCGCGACGTTGAGCGCGTGATGCAGATCATTGAAGACATCGAACGTCTCAGCGCCGAGGCGGAGCCGGCCGTCGAGATCTACTATCTCAAGCACGTCGACAGCGAGACGATGGCCGGCGTGATCGGCCCCATGTACAGCTCGCACTTCGCTCCGCATCAGGGCGCCGTCACGGTCACGGCGCTGGTCAGGCCGAACGCGTTGCTGCTGATCGGCCGGGCGGAAAGCATTCGCAGCGCAATCGATCTGATTGCGCGGCTCGACTTGCCCGGCGACGAGACGATGCAGTTCAAAGTCTTTCGCCTGAAGCACGCTCCGGCCGGCACGGCGGGCACGACCGTCTCGCAGTTTTTCGCCAACCGCCGCGGGCTGTCCAGCGCCGTGAACGTGACCGTCGACGTGCGCAGCAACTCATTGATCGTCCAGGCCGGGCCGCGAGACCTGGTCGAAGTCTCGCAACTGATCCGGCGGCTGGACACGCCGACCAGCGCCGCGGTGAACGAGATGCGCATCTTTCCGCTGCGACACTCGCCGGCCGAAGAGCTGGCGCCCATCCTGCAAGCCGCGATCAGCGGTCAAACGGGCCCCGGCGGGTCGGCGGCGCCGATCGCGGGACCAGGACCGGGCCAAGGCGGCGGAGGCGGAGGCCGGGGCGGCCAGCAAGCGCCCGGCGCCCCGGTGCAGACCGGCATTCAGGCGCCCGCGCCGGGCGGCGGCGGCGGCGCGAGCGCGGCCGCGCAGGAGGCCAAGTCGCTGATGCTGCGACTGATGACGGTCGACGCCGAAGGCCAGCGGCAGATCAGCTCCGGCATCTTGAGCGACGTCCGCATCACGGCGAATCCGCGGTCGAACTCGCTGATTGTGTCGGCGCCGGCGGAGAACATGGAGCTCATCGGCGCCTTGATCCGGCAGTTGGATCAGAGCAACCAGGCGCCCGCCCAGATCAAGGTATTTACCATCGTCAACGGCGACGCGACCGCGATGACCGAGATGCTCGAGGAACTGTTCGGCGTGCCGGCGGGCCAGGCTGGCGGAGGCGGAGGGGGCCCAGGAGCCGGAGGTCCGGGAGGCGGGATGATGCTTCAAGGACCGGCGCCGCCGGAAGAAGGCGCCCCGGCGCCGTTGCAGTTCTCGGTCGATCCGCGCACCAACAGCATCATCGCCGCCGGTTCGGCCGCCGACCTGGCCGTGGTCGAGGCGGTCTTGTTGCGGCTGGACGAGAGCGACGTCCGCGAACGCAAGAGCACGGTCTACCGCTTGAAGAACGCTCCGGCGCTTGACGTGGCGATCGCCATCAACGACTTCCTGCGGACCGAGCGCCAGTTCCAACAAACGCAGCCGGGGCTGACCAGCCCGTTCGAGCAGATCGAGCGCGAGGTGGTGGTCGTGCCGGAAATTGTCAGCAACAGCCTGATTGTCAGCGCCACGCCGCGGTTCTATGCGGACATCGAACGGATCGTTGAGCAGCTCGACGCCCGGCCGCCGATGGTGATGATTCAGGTGTTGATCGCGCAAGTTTCTTTAGTGGGCACGGACGAGTTCGGCATCGAAGTCGGCTTGCAGAACTCGGTGTTGTTCGACCGCAGCGTGGTCGGCAACCTGGTGCTGACGCAAAGTTCGACGCAGCAATCGGTCGCCGGCGGCGGCACCATCGCCACGACGAACACGCCGATCGTCGGCGCCTCGCTCACGCCGGGCTTTGATTTCAACAACGCCGGCCTGACGGTGCAAAACGCCAACGGCGGCGCCACGCAGGTCGGGCTCGGCCTGCCCAACAGCGGCGCCACCAACTCGTTGGCCACGGCCGCCCAGGTCGGCGCCCAGGGACTGTCGAACTTCGGCCTGGGCCGCATCAACAATGAGCTGGGCTACGGCGGCCTGGTGCTTTCGGCCTCGAGCGATGCGCTCAACGTGTTGCTGCGGGCCTTGCGAGAACGGCGGCGGCTGGAGGTCCTCAGCCGGCCGCAGATCATGACGCTGGACAACCAGCCGGCCTACATCCAGGTCGGGCAGCGCGTGCCCGTGTTGAGCGGTTCGACGGTGGGCATCACCGGGCAGACCAGCAACGTTACGTATCAGAACGTCGGCTTGATCGTGGCCGTCACGCCGCGCATCAGCCCTGACGGCATGGTGGTCATGGAAATCGACGCCGAGCGCTCGCAGTTGGGGCCGTTGACCGAAGGCATCCCGGTCGGCTTTGGCCAGAACGGCGCCGTGCTCCGCCAGCCGCGCATCGACATCACCCAGGCGCAGACCACCATCAGCGCCCTGGACGGTCAGACGGTAGTGTTCGGCGGCATGATCACGCAGAGCGATCAGATCATCCAGCGGCGCGTGCCGGGACTGTCTTCGATTCCGATCCTGGGCCGCTTGTTCCGCTACGACTACAACCAGAACTCGAAAAACGAGCTGCTGATCATCATGACTCCGCGCGTGATCCGCAGCGAAAGCGACGCGGAGTCGCTCAAGCAGATCGAAGCCGGCCGGATGAGCTGGTGCCTGGCCGACGTGCAAAAGGTACACGGTTACTCGGGCCTGCGCAACCGCGCCGATATGTGGGAAGACGACGAGACGATCACGATTTATCCCGACGCGGATCCGACCGGAGAGCAGCCGGAAGGGGCCGAGCCGCTGCCGGCGCCTCCGCCCGGCAATCCGGCGTTTCCGCCGGGACCGGCCGCTCAGCAAGGCTCGCGCCAGGCCGTGCCGCGCATGGCGTCGGCGCCGCGGCCCTTCTCGCCGCGGTCTTCGGCGCCGCAGGCGTCGGCGTTGCAGGCGTCGTCGCGTCTGCGGCAGTCAGCCGCGGCGCAGCGCCCGTCCGTCAAGCCGTTGCCGCCTCGTCCGGCGTCCAACGGGCCGGTCGGGGAATTGAAGCTGCGGCCCGCGGCGCAAAGCTCGCCTCCGCCGCAAAACCGGGTCGTGCCGGCCGAGTACCGTGCTCCGGCGCCGCCCGGCTACGATCCGCGCTACGCGCCGCAGGGCCGCGTGGAACGAGTGAATTACGATGCGCCGATCGAGCCGCAGCGGTATCGGCGTTGAAAACCCGGCGAGGAAAGCCACAGGACAACCAGGCAAATCGTGTGAGGATTGATCAGCGCCCGCGAGATCGAGCGGGCGCCAGTTTCAGGCAGGTTCTGCGTTGCGACCGGGAACAGCAACTCAGGCGCGAGTCCGGCAAGCTTTTGAAGAGTCGACCATGATTCCTTTTCGTTCCCCAACTTTGCTCTCCAGCCTTTGCTCGGCCGCCTTGCTGCTCGCGCTGGCGCCCGGCTGCGCCAAATGGAATCTGACGGAGAAAATGCCGTGGCTGAAGGGCGAAACCGGCGAGTTCCGGCGGCCGATGCGCGTGGTGGCCATGTGGAGCGACACGGTGCTGACCACGCCGGGGCAGACGCCCGTGCGCGGCTTCGGCGCGCGGCTGATGTTCTACGCGCTGGACAAGGACGAGCCGATCAAGGTCGCTGGGTCGCTAACGGTGTATGCGTTTGACGAGGAGAAACGAGAACCGACCGACAACCGGCCTGACCGCAAGTTCGTGTTTACCGCCGAGCAGTTCGGCAAGCACTACAGCAAGTCGGACCTGGGACATTCCTACAGCATCTGGGTTCCCTGGGACGAGGTGGGCGGAGAACCGAAGGAGATCAGCCTGATCGTCCGTTTCACGCCGGTTGAGGGAGGCGTGGTCATCAGCGAACAGGTCAAGCAGTTCCTGCCGGGCGTGCAGCGGCCGGAGCCGCAACGAGCGTATGGCGGCAATCCGCCCCCGAACTGGCAAACCGTCAATCAGGTCTCGCCGGTGCAACTGGTCAATTATCAAGCGACTCCGGAAGAAGCCGCCGAGCGTCGCATGTCGACCACGACCATCTCCATTCCGCGCATTCATGGCGGGCGGCCGCCGGCCGCGGTTGTGCGACCGCGAGCGACGCGTCATTCCGTTGAGCAGGCGTTCGGGGCGCCCCAGGCGGCAATGCCGGCGACGGCGCCACAGCCAGGCGGCGGGCTGCCGCCTTATGCGCGGCCGGGCCCGGCTAGCGGTCCTGCGACGGCGCCGCCGTCGTACGTGGCGGCTCAGGCAGCGTATCCGCCGGCGGGGCCTGCGATGGGGCCGACGGGCTCTGCGATGGGGCCGACGGGCTCTGCGATTCCGCCGGGGGCGCTTGGGCAGCCGGGGGCGTATTCTGCGGCGCCTGCTCAGCAGGGACCGTGGCGGGGGGGAGTTCGTCCGCCGGCAGATCAGGGATGGATATCTCGTTACGCACGGCCGAGATCCCGGGCTCTAGGAGCACCAACTGCTCAGCTAGTGCGAGATCACGCAGCGATGCGGCCGTACCCGTCAGCACAGCCGTACGCCCCTCAAGCTGCACCGCCAGCGACGACTCCGTCAGGATTCGCCCCAGGCGCTGCTGGATTGTCGCAGTAAGCTGGGTCTTGGCGCGAGTCGTCCGCTCGAATCCGAGCCGCAGAGCTCCTGCTCGGAGCGAACCGGCCGTCGCCGCAGATCGGTTGCGGCGCTGCGTATTGGAGCTAACCGGCGTCTGTCCGCCTCGGTTGTTGGAAAAGCTGCTGAAGCTGCCCATCCCGCTGGTAGACGAGGAGTTTCCGCGCGAGCGGAATTGGCCGCTGTTGGCATACTGCCCGCCGCCGCCGGCGGCGCCCGCCTGGCTGCTGCCCATCATGCCTCGATAACGCTGCTGGTGCGGGGCGCTGAGCGTGCGGGCGCCGAACACGCCTTGCGTCTGCCGAGTGGTGATCAACGGCAGGTTGTTGGCTGACTTGAGATTGGCGCCGAGCGTCGTCGAATTGGCGCCCGGAGTGCGGTTGGCGCCGCCTTGGCCGGCGCCGCCGAATCCACCCCCGCCGCCAAATCCACCGCCCCCGCCTCCGCCGCCAAATCCTCCGCCGCCCGTGCCTTGGGCAAAACAGGAATTTGCAGCCAGAATTAAGGAGAGTGCGGCCAGCGCGGCGATCCAGATCGGTTTTGACACAGCATTATCCCCTGTCAGTCGTGCGAGCTTTTGAGCATCCGCCGGGATGATTCATTCGCCCGCGTCCGCCCTGGGCGGAACGCATTGGGACATCTTCTCTTAAACCTGCTATAGCCTAGTGTACCTGCCGGAACTCGGTTTCGCACGATTACTTCCGGTTTCGCCTGTTGGCGCCCGGGCGGCCGAATCGCCCTAAACTTCTTAGTTTCACGCCGGCGGCGCTCGGTTACACCTGACAGAGCCATTCGATCCGAGATCCCGACGGGCCTGGCCGGCCGCGAAAACGCTTGCTGTCAGGCGACGCGGCCGAGACGGCGAAACGGGGTCTGGCGCCTACGGCGGCTTCCCGTCGCAAGCGGGGCGGTCGATCGATGCGCTCGGCCGGCGCTTTCTCGCCAGGCGCGCTACTGCTTTTTCTGCGCGATTGTGAGCCAGCTCACAGCCGCCTCTTTGCCCGCCGCCGATAATCCGTCTCGGAACGAGCCCCCCGTTCGTCGCGAGGGCTCGAGAACGAGGCCTTTGTCTGCGGAGCGACTCCCATGTCTTACGGCGATCGTGCATTCAAGAACTGGCGGCGGGCGGTCCTGGCAACGTTCCTTTTCTCAAGTGCAGCGCCGGCGCGAGCCGTGCCGCCGGCGGAAACGGCGGAACGCGAAGACGCTTCGGAGTTCACAGACGGACAGCTCATTGACGAAGTGGAGAAAGGCCGGCGATTGTACGCCGAGTACTTGCGCAGCGAAGTGCGCAACGCCGTTGCCCAAGCGCGGCGAGAGCTGGCGACGGATCCCGAGGGCGCTCGCGATCTACTGAAGCTTGTTCTGGAAAAGATCTCGCCGGCGCCCGAACTGGACGCGGAACTTCGCGCCGAGCTCCGGGCTCCGCTTGAAGCGGCGCTGCAAGCCGCGCACCAGCAAGCCTTGGCCGCCGCCGAGAAAGACCTGAGACGGCGGCAAACGGAGGCCGAAGCGCAGGCGCGCGAGCGCGTACACCGCGAATTGTATCGCGAGGAACAAAAGGTCGAGCAGTTGATGGCCCGCTTCAACTCGCTGCTCGACGAACAGCGATTTCGCGATGCCGAAGCGGTCGCCGCCATCGCCCGGGAAGTGAACCCGGGCGCCTCGCAGTTGCGCTCCGCCGAGTTGACCGCCCGCATGTCGGGCTACGAAGCCGACATGCTCGCCGTGCGCGACGCCCGGCACAAGGCGGCGGTCGACAGCCTGTTTCAGGTCGAACGTGCGCATATTCCGACTCCGGACGAGCCGCCGATCCTCTATCCCGACGCTGAAACCTGGCAGTTGCTGACCGAGCGGCGCAAGAAATTTAAGGCCGTCGATCTCACCTCGAACAGTCCCGCGGAAACGAAGATCGTAGCGGCGTTGGAAGACAACACCGAGCTCGAATTCGCCGATCAGCCGCTCGCCGACGTGGTGGAGTACCTCAAGGAGCGGCACGGCATCGAGATTCAACTCGACAACCGCGCCTTGGCCGATGCCGGGCTGGGGAGCGACGCGCCGATCACGCGCAATCTCAAGGGCGTCTCGCTCCGTTCCGCGTTGCGGTTGACGCTCGGCGAGTTGGACCTGACCTACGTGATTCGCGATGAGGTGCTGTTGATCACCAGCAACACCGAAGCCGAGAACTTGCTCTCGACGCGCGTCTATCCGGTAGCCGACCTGGTCGTGCCCGTTCCTTCGCTTCGCTTCGGCGGCCGAGGCGGATTCGGCGGCGGCGTGGGAGCGGGGGGCGGCGCCGGTTTTTGATTGTGGAATGGCGGCCGGGGCTCTGCGCCAACGCCGGCGACGAGGTCTGCAGTTTGCGTGCTCGCGCCCTTTCCAACATCGACATCTCACCAGGAATTCATGCACATGCACCGCTTGCTTCATCACCTCGGGGGCGGCACATCCTGCTTTCGCGCGGCGTCATTGTCCCTTGCTTGGACGCTTGCCATGCTGGCGAAGGCGACCGTACTTGCCGAGGCGCCGAACGCCGACTTGCGCGCTGCGAAGCCCGCGGCGAACGGCGTTGAGCGGGTTGAACTCTTCGAGGCGATCCAGGCCCGGCAAATCTCGGTCAAGTTGATTCCCAAGGACTCCACGCAGGCGCAACTGCTGATCGCCAATCGAACCAGGCGTCCGCTCAATGTGCGATTGCCGCGCGCCTTTGGCGGCACGCCGGCGCTGGCGCAGATCGGGGGCGGCGGGGGTGCGCAGGCCATCGGCGGCGGACTGGGCGCCGGAGCAGCGGGCGCCGGCGGCGGGTTCTTCAATGTGCCCGCTGAAAAGACCGGCAAGCTCAAGCTCGCGTGCGTTTGCCTCGAACACGGTAAGCGCGAGCCGCGCCCGGCGATTCCCTATGAGATTCGTCCGATCGAGGCGGTCTCCGACAATCCCGCCGTCGCAGAACTTTGCGTCTTGCTCGGCCAAGGGCGAGTCAGTCAACGCGCGGCTCAAGCGGCCGCCTGGCATCTTGAAGACGAACTGGACTGGCAATCTTTGGCGGCCAAACAAATCGAGCATCTCGACGGCCGTTGCGAGCCGTATTTTACGGCTTCCGAAATTTACGTCGCCGTTTTGGCCGTTGGGCTGGCACAGACGTCTTCGTTGCAGCACGCCGAACCGACGCAAGCCGACCCGCCTGTTTCTGATCGATCGCCGCGAGTTGATCAGTTAACGCCCGCCAGGCCGGCGCCCGCTCTGCCGCCGCGAATTCGCAAATAGGTTTCCTCCCCCGCGGGTCGGCAGGGCTCGGACTTCCACAAATGGTCGAGCACTTGCTGCCAACTGCCGTTGCGAGAGTTGGCCAATGCGCCGGCCGCGAGCCGCTTGCGCAACTCGCCGTCGTCCAGCAACCGGAGCATGGCCCGCTTGAGCGAGCCCGATTCGGCGGCATCGAAAATCAGACCGGAAACTTCGTGCTCGACCGACTCCGCCGGCCCGCCTTGATTGGAGACGATGACGGGCAGACCCGAGGCCTGCGCTTCCAGCACCACGTTGCCGAAGGTGTCGGTCGTGCTCGGAAACACGAATGCGTCGGCGCTGGCATAGGCGGCGGCCAGCGTTTCGCCTTCCAGGAAACCGGTAAACGTGACGTCGGCGCGGCGATAGCGGTCCCTGAGCGCCGGCAGGAGCGGGCCGTCGCCCACAAGGGCCAACTGGGCCGCCGCGCCGCTGCGGCGCAGCTCGACGAAGGCTTCGAGCAGCGCGTCCAGGTTCTTTTCCTTCGAAATCCGGCCCACGTAGACGAACAACAACCCTTCGCCCGCGCCGCGCGCCGGCCAGAACGCCAGATCGCGGCGCTGGGGAGCAAAGCGGTCCAGGTCGACGCCCCGCGTCAGCACCTGCAGCTTGCGCCGCTCGAAGCCGTTGGCGAGCAACTGCCGGCGATAGCACTCGCTCGGCACGTAGATCAAGTCCATCTGCTCGTAGAACCACGACATATACCGCCACGTGAGTTGCTCGAGCGTTTCATCCTGAGTCAACGTGCGAACGTACAACGGGAAGTCCGTGTGGTAGATGCCTTTCATCGGCAAGCCCAATAATCTCCCTGCCGCCAGGGCCGCCAGCCCCAACGGCCCTGGCGTGGAGATGATCAGTTCGCCGAACCGCTCGCGCTCGAGATACTCGATGACTTGCAGGAACGGCGGGAAGCTTACTTTCTGCGAGTCGTATTCGGGCAGGCCGAATGAGCCGACCGGCGCGAAGTTGTGCACCCGGGCTTCGTTGTCGGGAACATGATCCAGACATGTGAGGACCGTCAACTCGCGTTCTTGGCGCTGCGCTTCGCCGGCAATCTCCTTGATCATCAGGCTCACGCCGTTAACGTCGGCGAAGGTATCGGTGATCCAGGCTTTCTTGTCGCTCTTTCGCTGTCGCGTGCGAGTTACCGCAAAGTAACCGGCCACCGACTGTAGGAAGCGTTCGTCTTTGTGCTGCGTGCGAAACGCGGCCAGGTAGGGCGCCATGCTCAAGGCGACCGGGCCGAGCGAAGCGACGGTCTGCAAACTGTCGACCAGCCGGCCTTCGCCCGCGTACTTGATGAACTTGCGAAAGAATGCGTACGTCAGCAGGTGGCAGACGTGGCAGGCGGTATCGAAGCTTTGACGATCGTCGGATGAGCCGGGCAGATCGTTCGCCCCCTTGGCATCGGCCCGCGATAACAACACGGAAATCTCTTCCAACAGTTGTTCTTCGCCGGCGTGGACCCCTCGGGCTCGGTTGGCGACGCGGCGGGCATAATAACGAAGCTTGTCGCGGAAACTGAGCGGCTGATGCTCGGCCTTGCCTTCCAGCACGCGGCGAAATACGTCGTCGATCAGGTTTTTGCGCGCCAATGAGCCGCCCAGCAGCCGCGACTTGTAATAGCCGTAAGCAATATGATAGAAGCTGTGCGCCAGCCGCAGGCTGGTTCCCGAGCCGCCGCCCATATCGTGGTCGCCCGCGCGGAGCCGCTGGAGAAACTGTTCGACCGAAGGAACGTCGGGCGTGACCGTGTAAGCGCTGGCGATATACACGCCGCTGTGATCGTCGCTGCCGGCGGTGAAACTTTTTTTCCAAGGCGACGCGCCCCACGGATCGATGCCGTGACGATCCGCCATGTCCGCAATCAGCTCGGGCGTGAGATTCGCCAGAATCAACATCGCCAGTTCGCTGGCGCGCGGGTCGCGCGTGCCGTTGACGCCTTCAAACCGGTTGAACAACAGCATCAGCTTTTCGAAGTGCTCGATCGTCAGTTGATCGTTGACGCGAAACAGCGGATGGGCCACGGAATAGACAATGTCCTGCTCGCGCAGGTAGCTCTGGAAGTCGTAGATGTTGTCGCGGAGTTGCTGGATCTCGCGAAACTGTTCCTCGCTCACGCCGCTTACCAGGCAATGGATCTTGCAGCCGTCTTCAGGAAAGTACGTGGTGATTTCCGAAGACAGGAACGTGCCCGGCAGGTGGGCGATTTCCAACGCGCCGTCAATGCAGTTGTGATCCGAGATGGTCACGAATTGCATGCCGCGCTGCCGCGCGGTCCGATAGATGGCGTGCGGCTCGACAAAGCTCTCTGGGGCTCCGATCCGTCTCAGGATCCATTCGCTCGGCCGGTCAGAGTACTTGCTGTGGACGTGCAGATCGACCTTGGTTGGCATACAAGCCTCCGGGCAGGGAAGTTGCTCCGGCGCCGCCGCCGCTGATCGCAACGCTTCGTGCGTTGTCAGTC
Source organism: Pirellulales bacterium (assembly GCA_035547635.1). Classification (GTDB taxonomy): domain Bacteria; phylum Planctomycetota; class Planctomycetia; order Pirellulales; family JAICIG01; genus JAICIG01. Next base: position 6,675 of record DASZUP010000753.1, on the reverse strand, counting down.
GTGCGTCACGCCGCCTCCATAAAAACCGTACCAGGGCTGCGCGCAGATTCTGTTACTGTTGCGTGAGAAACCGAACAAAACCGGTAGCTTTCGTAGCGCGAGAGCCGCCTTGGTCGCTGATGTTGTCGCGATCGTGCAACAAATCGTCAGACGCGTGAAGGGATTGTCGGCGTCGGCACGCCGCTCTTCGACGAGACGCCCTGCGCGGCATCGCGACGGTTGCGTTGCAGGGCCGCGGCCGGCGGGCTAACGTTTGGCAAAGTCGGCGATCAGCGCATTGACGCGGTCTGGCTCTTCATGCTGCACCCAGTGGGTCGCTTGTTCGAGAAACTCCAACTCGCCGTGTTCACAACACTCAAGGCTGGGCGCGGCCAGTTCGCGACCCAGAAACTGGTCTTGCGCTCCCCAGATTAAAAGCGTCGGCGGCCGAACTCGCTGGCCCGCCATTTGCATGGGGCGGACTGGCAGCGCCGCGCGGTACCAATTGAGCATGGCGGTCATGGCGCCCGGCCGCAGCCAGGCTTCGCGGTAACGCTCCAGGTCTGCAGCCGAAAAGGCGCCCGAGCGGCTCGTGCGGAGCAAAGTGCGAGCGAGCGGCCAGGCGCAATGAAACTTCAGCCAGCGTTCGGGCAGCCAAGGGAGCTGAAACAGAAAGATATACCAACTGCGCGCAAGCTGCCGAAGGCTGCTGCGCAACTGACGCATCATCACGGCCGGATGCGGTACGTTCAGGATCACGGCTCGCGAGACGCGATCGGGCGCCTGGGCCGCAACGTGCCAGGCGACCGCGCCGCCCCAGTCGTGACCGACCAGGATGGCTTGGCGACGGCCGGCGGCGTCGATCAGTCCGGTGACGTCGGCCGCCAGTTGATCCAGCGCGTAGGCTTTGACGCCTGGAGGTTTATCGCTCAAGTTGTAGCCGCGCTGATCCGGCGCCCAGACGCAAAAGCCTTCGTCGGCCAGCGGTTCTATCTGTTTTCGCCAGCCGTACCAGAACTCGGGAAAGCCGTGCAGCAGAACCACGAGCGGCCCGTCGGCCGGTCCCGCCGTGGCGACGTGCAACCGCAAGCCGTTGCTGTGGACGTACTGGCATTGAACGTGCATGGCGAATAAAACGACGTACGGATTTGGGCGGGACTTTACGCGAATATATCCTCTGCACAGCTTCAAGGAGGAACAAGATGGACTGGCAGAAACTGTGGCAAGACTTTGATGACTCGCCGCTCGTGCGGCACGAGTTCGCCGGCAACGCGCTGCCCGTGTGGCTGATTGCAGCGGCCGCTTTTATTACTGCGACATTCGTGCTGCGGCTGGTCGTCGCCATCGTCCGAAAACGCGCCCAGACCATCGCCGAGCGTCGAAATTCTGATTTGGCGCGGGCCGTCGCCGGTCTGGCGACTGCCACGAAATGGTGGTTTCTGCTGATCGTTTCGCTGTTCCTCGCTTCGCTCGTGCTGAAGCTGCACCAGCGCCAGATGGAATTCATGAAATCGGCCGCGATCATCGCGCTACTGGTGCAAGCGGCCGTCTGGTCCGACGTGCTGATCAGGCTGTTCATCGAGCGGTATATGCAGCGGCGGATGGAGAGCGACGCGGCCAGCGTGACCATGATGAGTGCGCTGGGCTTCCTCGGCCGGATGGCGACCTGGGTATTGGCGACCCTGTTGATCCTGGAGAACCTGGGCGTCGAGGTCAGTGCGCTGGTCGCCGGTCTGGGAGTCGGCGGCGTGGCGGTGGCCTTGGCCGCGCAGAACGTATTGGGCGACCTGTTCGCTTCGCTCTCCATCGTGCTCGACAAACCTTTCATCCTGGGCGATTTTATCGCGGTCGGCGATTTTCTCGGCTCGGTGGAACATATCGGTTTGAAAACGACCCGCTTACGCAGCCTGTCGGGCGAGCAGCTCGTGTTCTCCAACAACGATCTGCTGCAAGGCCGGATCCGCAACTACAAGCGGATGTTCGAACGCCGCATCCAGTTCTCGCTGGGGGTCGAATACAGCACGCCGCCCGACCAGGTGGCCGCCATTCCCGGCATGATTCGCGAGGCGATCGTCGATCAGGGCAAGACGCGTTTCGACCGCGCGCACTTCAAATCGTTCGGCGACTCGGCGTTGCTGTACGAGGCGGTCTACTATGTCCTGTCGCCCGACTACAACCTGTATATGGACATCCAGCAGGCCATCAACTTGACGTTGGTCCGCCGCTTCGCCAGCGAAGAAATCCAATTCGCGTTCCCGACGCAGACGCTTTACGTCCACAAGGCCGATGGAGCTCCCAGTGCGAGCTGAGGCGCCTTGTCGGGCAAATGTTCTCGCCTTTGGGTTGCTTGCGCTGACCGCGAGTTTTTCTGCCGTATCACGGACTGCGATTTTGCAGTAGCGGAATCTGTGAAGATTCCGGAAAGCGGCGTCGCGCCCCGGCGGTGTAGACGTTCGGAGAGCTGTGCGAAGGGCCCGGAATTCTCACGAATTCCGCTACGGCGTTGTGCTGTAATATCGTGGCGGGTGAATTAGAATCGAGCCAAGTTCGCAATCAAGCGATGGCTCTCTAAATCGATCAACTTGCGAAAGGAAACGTCTTGATGCAACGGCTCTTCGTGCTGCTGGCGGCGTGGGCGGCGCTGCTCAACTTCTCCTCGCCGGCTGCGGCGCAGCAGGCCGCGGCAGATGGCCCGCCGAATGTGGTGCTGGTCTTCGTCGATAACTTCGGCAACGGCGATCTGGGCTGTTACGGCTCGAAGTTGCACCGCACGCCGAACATCGATCGGCTGGCCGCGGCAGGGACGCGGTTCACCAGCTTCTACGTCGCCAGCGGCGTCTGCACGCCGAGCCGGGCGGCGCTGATGACCGGCTGCTATCCGCGCCGCGTGAATATGCACGTCAGCGGCGCCAACACGCCCGTCTTGAGACCGCTCGATTCGAAGGGGCTGAATCCGGACGAAACGACGATCGCCGAAACGCTCAAAGCCGCCGGTTATGCGACCGGCGCCTTCGGCAAGTGGCACCTGGGAGATCAGCGTGAGTTTCTGCCGACGCGGCAGGGCTTCGACATGTTCTTCGGCATTCCCTATAGTGATGACATGACCAAGGACCACATGCCCGACACCTGGCCCGAGCTGCCGCTGATGCGCGACGAGCAGGTGATCGAGGCGCCGGTCGACCGCGACTACCTGGTGAAGCGATGCACCGAAGAGACGATCGCATTCATCGAGCGCGAGCGCAAACGGCCGTTTTTTGTTTACCTGCCGCATACCATGCCCGGCTCGACGTCGCACCCGTTTTCCAGCCCGGCGTTCCGGGGCAAAAGCGCCAACGGCGACTACGGCGATTCGGTCGAAGAGCTCGACTGGTCGATGGGCGAAATCATGCAGGCCTTGGAACGCTTGGATCTGACCAGGCGGACGCTGGTGATCTGGACTTCAGACAACGGCGCCGTCCGGCGCAATCCGCCGCAAGGCAGCAGCGCCCCGTACAAAGGCTTTGGTTACGACACGTCCGAAGGCGCCATGCGAATGCCGTGCGTGATGAGCTGGCCCGGGCGAATTCCGGCCGGGCGCGTGTGCGACGAACTGTGCGCTACGATGGACCTGTTGCCTACGCTGGCCAAGCTGGCCAACGCGCCGCTGCCGGAAAAGCCGATCGACGGCCATGACATTCGGCTGCTTTTGTTCGGCGAGTCAGGCGCCGTATCGCCTTGGGACGAAGAGGGCTTCTGCTATTACTGCATGGATCAATTGCAGGCGGTCCGCGCCGGCCCGTGGAAGCTCTACCTACCGCTGGAAGGCAAGTACGTCAGCCTGGGGCGCAAGCAGGCGCCGGCTAAGTTGGAACTCTACGACGTGCGCAACGACGTGGGCGAAACGCACGAAGTCTCCGCGCAGCATCCGCAGGAGGTCCAGCGTTTGCTGGCCATGGCCCAGCGCGCCCGCGAGGAAATCGGCGACATGGACCGGCCCGGCCGCGGCCAGCGTCCTGCAGGTCACGTGGAGCACCCGGTTGCGTTGACGCCCGAGCAGCGGTAGCGACTTCAGCCGAGAGCAGGCTAAGTCACAAACTGTAGCTTTAGAACAGTTGTAGCGGAACGCGTGAGCCCTGCCGAGCAGATCTGGCGAGAGCCCCGGCCTCAGTCGCGTTGCTGACGGAATTCTCACGAATTCCGCTACACGTCCCGCGTCCCGAAATCGCGGTTGGCGCGCTAACGGGCTTTAAGCGCCCGTTCGGCTGCGGCGACCGACGCTTCGATCATGGCGTCCAACTCGGCCGCGTCGGCGTGCTTCTTGGCGCGGACGATGCCGGCGTGGTCGATCAGGTAGACGGTCGGCCAGCCGGTCACGTTCCAAGCGCGCGGTATCGGTCCGGCCGGGCCTTTCTCGCCCGCCCAGAACGAACGCCAGGGAATCGGGTTCTGTGCGAGCCAAGGCTTCAGCGTCTCTTTTTCGCCGTCGCAGTTCACGCCGATCAAGGCAAAAGGCCGTCCTGCATATTGCTCGACCAACCCGCGTTCGTGAGGAAGCAAATCGAGGCAGGGGCCGCACCAACTGGCCCAGAAGCTGAGCAGCACCACCTTGCCGCGGTAGTCGCTAAGCTTGAACAAGGCGCCGTCGAGGTCTTCGCCTTCGATCTCCGGCGCCGATTTGCCGATCCCCAGGTTTCTGATTTCAAACAGCGACGACCGCGCGACGTCGGCGACGGTAATGCCAGGAATTAACTCGACGCGTGGCGAGGCTTCCTCGAGCTCGCTGAACAGCTCGATCGCTTCTGCTTCAAGTTTCGCCGAATCGCCTTTTCCTCTCGCTGCTCGCGAGCGGAGGTTCGTGGCCAGGGCCAGCTTCTGTTTGGCTCTCTGCTCCGGCGAAAGCCCGTTGGCGGCAAGCTGGGCCCGTAGCATCGGCTCAACCCAATTACGGTCCGAATGTTTCATGCCGTAGGCCAGATCGAGCGTCGGCACGCGCGTCAAGTGATGCTCGATCAGCATCTCCGCTGCCGCCGGTCCGACATCGCAATCGCCGCCCGATTGAGCCAGCCAGACCAGCGGCTCTGCGGCTGCGGCTTCGGCGGCGTGCGGCTTGACCAGTTCGAAGGCCTTCTGTACCGCGGGAGCGCGAATTGCGTCGGCTTGCTCTCGGGCGGACCGCCTGACGGCTTCGCGTTCGGCTTCGGTCTCTGCCGCGTCGAACTCCCTTACGGCCTTGGCGAAGATTGCATTGGCGCCGTCGTTATACCCTTGCTTCAGCTCGTGAAACTCGGCAAGGAACTTGGGGACGGCCTTGTGCGGCTCGCGGCTCGGTTGCGAATCGTCGGCCCGAGCGACCGGCGATGTCAGCAGGCAAGCAACCGCCGCCCAAACTGCCGCGCGAACAGCGTTCAACATCTTCACCTTCCCTTGGTTCAGTCGCCCTATTCGGCCTTCCTGGCATCGCGAAGGCGGCCAATATAGCATCCAGCGGCGGCGCCGCGTCCAGATGAGTTGCGGGAAATGTGGCGTCGAATCTTTCCTATTTTAACGCTTGGCGGGCGATTCTGCGGTCAGCCGGTTCGTTGCAGCAGGCCAGAATGCCGTCGATCGCGGCTCTTATGTCTTCCTGAATTATTTGACCGGCAGTGTCGATATAAGCGACTAAGTCGCCGTCATCAGTACATCTTTGCAAGTCGCCACCGCGCAGTCTGCTCCTCGGTCTCAGAGCTGCGCGACATGATTCGATGATCGCTTCTCTGCTGGCTTTCGCGGTTCCGCGGGTGTTCTGGCAAAAGGGAGGCGTGCATGAGACGAGGCTTCTCGGGAGCGACTCGGCGTGCGGGGGGCGTCTGGCTGCTTTTCTGCGCCTGGCTGCTCTTGGCCGCAGGAAACGCAGCTAGGGGGCAGACTGTCTATGACTTCAGCCCGCAGTATCTCGACTCAGTCGTGAAGGCGCAGCAGATTGGTCAGCAGATTGAGACCAATCAGCCTATCGCCCCGTCGTTGATCTCCCACGATCTGACCACGATTACGACGCCCGCCGCGCAAATGACGGTGTTCACCGATTTCGTCGGCTACAACCGCATGTCGTACAACGACGCTTTCCGCTCGAGTCCGCTGTTCGTCACCTACGGCACGCAACTCTATGACTTTATACGCTCGAGCAATGTGCCCCAGTCGCAGCTTGCGCTGCGCGTCAATCAACTGCTCGGTCTGCCCGACAGCGCCGCGAACGGGCGCGTGAACGACCGCGTGGTCGAAGTCGTCGCGCCGACGGCGAGCATCATTCGTCCGGAGCGCGACCCGTCGGTGACGAACCCGACTTCCTCCGTCGCATTTCCCGCGGGAACGTCGCAGACGTATCAAAACTTCTTCTACAACACGCTGGTCGACAGCAAGTACGTGCTGCCGCCCGGCAACGTGCCGTTTCCGTTCACGCAGTTGGGCTACACGTACGACTGGAATAACCCTGCCAACAGTCACGGCCTGGCGGAGTTCGTGATCCTTTCGCCCAAGAGCCCCAACCCGGTCAACGGCGCCGCAGTGACCGGGATCACGCAGGTCAACTCCGTGGTCAGTCTGCTCTCGTACCGGTATTACGACCACCAGGGGAATTTCGACATCCAAGGCGACGTCGACACGGTTTGGGCGGGAACTCGCTACGTGCCGCAGGGCACGTACGTCACGGTCCATCCCGGAGCCACGGTTTACCAAGGCATT
>DASZUP010000752.1:0-2994 GCA_035547635.1 Pirellulales bacterium | reverse complement strand
CAATTCTCAACCTGCAGCCCGCGGTCGAAGAACCGGACGAGGTAGTGCGACTGACGCGCGACCTGGTGGCGCGGCTCGATCGGATCCACAAGCAGCAGCGCCCAGGGCGGCTACAGCTCGACGCTCGGATTGCCAGTTACGAACTTGCGGCGCGAATGCAATTGCGGGCCGCCGACGCCTTGGACATCAGCCAGGAGACGCAAGCGACGCAGCAGATGTACGGCATCGGAGAGCCCGACACCGACAATTACGCTCGCCGCTGCCTGATGGCCCGCCGGCTGATCGAGCGCGGCGTGCGATTCGTGCAGCTTTATACTCGCGGCCAGGCCTGGGACAACCACACGAACATTGGCACGTCGCTGAAGAAGATCTGCACCGAGACTGACAAGCCGGTGGCCGCCTTGCTCAAGGACCTCAAGCAGCGCGGGCTGCTCAACGACACGCTGGTGGTCTGGGGCGGCGAGTTCGGCCGCTTGCCAATGGCCCAAATGAAGCCCGGCAGCGACCCGGCCAAGGCGGGCCGCGACCACGGCCCGGCCGGCTTCAGCATCTGGATGGCCGGCGGCGGCATTCGACCGGGCACGGTCTACGGCGCCACCGACGAGATCGGCTACCGCGCCGCCGAGAACCCGGTGAGCGTGGCCGACTGGCACGCCACCATCCTTCACCAGCTCGGCCTGCACCACGACGAGCTCTTCTTCCGCCGCAACGGGTTCGAGGAGAAGCTGACCGGAGTGGAGCAGCCGAAGGTTATCGAAGGCATCTTGGGCTGAGTCCTGGCCTTCCTCGCAAGACTTGCCGTTTCAGTTCCGTGATTTTCCTTTGCTTTCATGAACGAAAGTCGCCGCCCTCTTCGTCCGGCGGCGGTGTTTCTGCTCCGCTCTAACTCGCACATTGAGCAACTGGGGTCGTTCCATGCTCGACGCGATGAATCCGGTAGCCGCAAGTCCGCAAGACAATCGCTGAAAACAGGCCCGCCGAGGTTGCGCCCAATTGTATGGCCACGAGCTCTGGCCAGATGAAGGCCCTGACAACGCCTCCGAACCGGACAATGCCAAAGTCTAAACCAGCCCAGAAGATGATGGCCGCTGTTGTAACAACAAGCCGCCTTACGCCACGGCCTTGAACGGCCAACGCCGCCCAGGGCAGTAGAATTGTAGGCAGAAGGGTAACGATCATCATTGGCATGCGCCGACCAATCCTGGCGAACTGTTGCGGCCACTCCGCAATCCATTCGGCGGGGAACCCGTCGGGGAAGTAGAAGCGGTACGCGGCCAAGACGCATGCGGCTAGTGCCATGCACTCAAACAGATGCCGCAGGCGAAATTGAACCGGGCGCCTCGACGTGCGACAACGTACCGGCGGATCATCAGAGAAACCAATTCGCCGCTTCCCAAAACGGCGAACCGCCCAAAAGCCGAATGCCGTCAGGGAAAAACTTGTTGCCAGGAAGATTGTCGGAACTGCCAGCGGCTCGGAGTGGTTTCGAAATGAACCCCTGATGGCGTAGGCCCCGAAGGTCGCCAGGCACAGAAGTAGCGTGATCGCGTACCGTCGAAACACGTTGCCAGGGCCAAGGCCGGCCCAAAGCGGGTAGAGCAAGAGAGGATGGATTACAATGGCGCCGGAAGCCAACTCCACCAGAAAGTCGGGGTACGGCAGGCCCGGCGCCTCCCACTGCCCGGATCGGATTCCAGCCGGCGAGAAAAGGGCTGCCAATGCCAATTGGGCCGCGACAAGCAGCCCCAACCCAACTGGATAAGCACGACGAGCGCTTGCGGTCGCATGCTGCGAATTCAAGACCTGCTCTATCATTCTTTCACTCCGTGGCAGGCGTACAAGAACGGGTTTTGTTCATTGGCGTCGGCCCATCGAGTATATCATCGGCGAGTTCAGATTTGGCGCTCTATTGCAACGGGCGTTCGATCTCAAGCAGGCGTTCTTTCGGATGCTGCCGCCTGCGACAGGCATGGACCGTGACGGCAGCGGTCGGTTGTTCGTCGCCAGTTCGCAGGGCGGCGAAGAATTGGCATTCGTTGGCCCCGACGTCGGCATCGTCGCCCGCGCTACGCCGAAAGGTTTTTCAAGCTGAACCGTTTCCGGATCTAAAAGGCGCCAATATCGTGGCTCTCGCCGGCAAACGCTTGACGGCCGTACGCCTCCGGCTTTCATTGCGACGCTTGGCGACGAGTGGCCACTGCATCCGGAAAAGCCCGGCAAGTTTCCGCCGTTGCCGCCCTATGACGGCGACAAGCCCGCCAGCTTTCAACGAAAGTCGCGAGATTGGCTGTCGAGCAGCGAGGGCAAGGCCTCGAGCTTGGCGACCAGGATGTGAATCGTCTCGCCTTGACGTTCCAGGCGGCCGTGGGCGATGAGCGCTACGGCGGTCGTGGCGACGCTGCGAAAACGTTCCCAGACGTCGAGCCGGATGATCAGGTTGGCCACGCCGGTCTCGTCCTCCAGCGTTACGAAGGTCACGCCCCGAGCGCTCCCCGGACGCTGCCGCACCAGCACCAAACCGGCCACTCGCAGCCAGCGGCCCGTGGGAAGGTTTGCCAGCTCCGCGGCCCGCACCACTTTTTCGCGGTCCAAGCTCGCTCGCAGGAACGACATTGGGTGCCCCTTGAGCGAGAGCCCTGCCGTGCGGTAATCGGCCAGCACCTCTTCATAGAGCGGCATGGCCGGCAAGTTCGCAGGACGCAACTCCTCCTCTTCCTCGTCGAGCTCGGCGAACAACGGGAGCGGCTTGTCTCGGCGCTGCGAGAGCGCTTGCCATAACGCGCGGCGACGGCCGAGCCCCAAAGAACCGAACGCATCGGCTTGAGCCAGCCGGGCGATCGCCGCTCGTCCCAATCTTGTTCGCCGGGCAAAGTCGTCGAGCGATCGGAACGGCCCCGTGCGGCGGGCGGCGACAATCGCCGCGGCGTCGGCTGTCGCCATGCCGGACAACTCGCGAAAGCCAAGCCGAAGGGCCCAGCGGCCGTCGCTGCACTC
>DASZUP010000751.1:0-2549 GCA_035547635.1 Pirellulales bacterium | reverse complement strand
AATACAGAAACGCTTCGTCCGCTTGCTTCTGTTTGGCTTCGTCTTCGATATACCGCTTGAGCGTATAGTAGCCAAACAGCGTCTTGATGCGGTGCGTGAGTTGCGCCTCGTCACGCTTCAGCATGCCTTGCCAATAGGCCGGCTCGCGAGGATCATGGTCGGCCTTGATCATCGGGCCTAACTCGCTCTCCACGTCAGGCAGCGAACGCCACAGCCGGATGTGCTGGTGATGGGCCGGCAATGCTCGCGCGACGAGCTGCTTGTAGCCGAAGCGGTCCATCTCCGTGATGGCCGCCGCGTGATTGATGATGTGCCACAGCCCGCCGAAGCCCTGCTTCTTGACCGCCGCGCTGGCGAGCAATTCCGCCACGGTCGTGTCCGCCATCTCCTGAACCGAACGGTACGGCGCAAACGTTTCGTCCGGGGCGAGCTTCACCTGGTTTCCGGTCAACCAGCCTTGCTGTTTGCCGTAGTAGCCGCGGCCCGCATGGGCGTTGTTGAAACCTTCCGTCAGTTTGCGAACGCCGGCCACGACCCGAGGCGTGGCGAACTCGGCGTGCTCGCGCAGTGCTCGGATGGCCAGCGACGCAAAGATGATGTTATGCCCGGACTGCCTTGTCTCTCCGGCGTTCTTCTGCAGGGCGTCAACGATCGTCCCGATCCCGTCCGCCTCGGGTGCTTCCTGCGGCAAGGGTTCGAACAAATCGGCCGGCGTGACTCCCGCTTTCCTGGCGTTCCACCAGAACGATTCTTCTCCGGCAATCACTCGCTCGAGCTCGCCCTCGATCCCGCGGAAAACCGGCTCGGCCAGCTCGCTCTGATCTTCTCCAAAGAAGTAGCCTGCGACGACGGCCGCTCCCAGGTGCCCGGCCATGGTTCCCGCCCTCTGGGCATTGGCGAGCCCATAGACGCCAGTTGCGAGGTATTGAAAGTCGATCATGTCGGTTGTCCTAAGGATGCAGGCCCGATGATGAAGTCAGCCGCTTTTTTTCCACATCGGTTTCTTACGGCTCCTCCAGCACGACGTGCGGCGAGCTGACGACCGCGTTACGTTCGTCCGTAATGGTGAGCATAAAAACGATTGGCCGCTGCGGGGGCAGCGGAGCCGTCACGGTATTGCCGTGGTAACGGACGGGGATGGTTCTCCAAGGCCGGCTGCTCCATTCGCCCGAAGCCGCGGCGAAGTGCAACTCGGCCAGTCTGATCCGCGAGGTCGGCTTGACCTCGGCGATCGCTTCGCCGCCGCGAATCGTCGGCGCCGAAATCGTCGACAGCGGCGCGCCGGTTTTCAAAATGCCGTTGACGAACCGCCCGATCTCCTTTGGCGCCCAGCCGTCGGGATGCGTGTGGGGCATCTTCACGCGAATACAAAGCTGCACGGGGCCCGGCACAAGCTGATACGACTTTTGCAGGCTGTCGAGCGGAAAGGCATAGTCGTTCGCGCCGCTGACGAACAACATCGGACAGCGCACGCCCGGCAAATAACGCGAAGGATCAAAGTTCTCGATCCAGCGTTTGCGGTCGTCCGGCCGCATCGCCCGGAAGGTCGGCAGCCAGATGCTATCCTCGTAGAGAAAGCCGCCGCCATAGACCGGCACGACGGCTTTCAGCCGATCGTCGACGCCCGCGGCAATGCAGGTCAGGCAACCGCCCCAGCCAATGCCGGTCGCGCCGATCCGCTCCGGATCGACTTCGCTGAGCGCGGACAACAGCGACACTCCGCGCAGCACGTCAGCCACCGCGTGGTATTCCCACGTTTCCCTCACGCCGTCCGCCTCGAACGGTTTGAATTTGTTCCGGTCGCCTTGCTCCGGACCGCCGTCGGGCAGCCGCTGGCCATCGGGTCCGCGGCCGCTCAGGTCCATGGCCAGCGCCGCATAGCCGCGTTGGGCCCATAGCGTCGCCCACTCAGGGAACGCCTTGCCCCCTTCCCCATGGACGAGCACCATGGCGGGGAACGGCCCTTCGCCTTCGATCGGCTGGGCATAGTAAGCGAAGACCCGCGTCGGCCGCCCGTCCAGCGGTTCGCCTTCGTAAAAGACCTGTTGCACCAGTTCGGCTTGCGGTCCTCGCTCGAACTGCGGAGTCTGTTTCAGCTCCGCCACGTTCCACGGCCCTGAGTAGCGCAAACGGCCTGAGGCCTGCGGCGCCTGACCGGCGGCTTGAGCAGCGCACCACACCATGCAACCCAAAGCCAGTACGCCGTGCCTCTTCCACCATCGCAACATCGATCGCCTCCTGCAGTTCAAGCGGTAGCTCCCGGCGCCATTCAGTTTATGTTCCGGCGAGCAGAATGGGAATTGGGGCAGCAGAGCAACAGTCGACGTTCCGCGTCGTTTCGGCAGGGACAACGCAATCGACCGGCCGCGCGGCGCATGCGCTCTGTTGAGAGCAGGCTCTATTGCGGCGCCTGTGACGCGGAGCGTCGAAGCGTGCGTGCCCACGCAGAGCGTGGGCACGAGGAGAATCGAGAGCGCGCGGCTATGACGGCAACTGCAGCGCCCGGTTGATGCGGGCGACGCACTTGTCTTTGCCGAGGATGGCCAGGC
>DASZUP010000750.1:0-2286 GCA_035547635.1 Pirellulales bacterium | reverse complement strand
CGCTGGCCTGACCCGCCGGAATGACGACGAAACCGGTCAACTGTTGGTACTCTTTGCCCGCCACGGCCGTGCCGCCAATGGAATACTGCACGGTCAGGTCCGTCGACAGTCCGCTGTTGCGGGTAATGGTGAACTCGCCCGCGGCCCCGGAGCGCTCGTCGGCGTCGGGCGTGGTCGCCTCGATGCTGACCCCAGGCGGAGCGTCTTCCAGGATGACGGCCAAATCGCTCGCCTGCGGGCCGAGCACGTAACTTTCGTCGCCGGGCGCGGCGAGACTGAGCGTGACGAGGCCGTCTGGGTCGGCCAGGTTGGCGTTGAACGGCGTGACGTCGATCGTAATGCTCGACTGGCCGGCGGGAATGGCGATGCTGCCGGGGAGCGAATTGAAATTGTCGACGGTACTGGAGACCGTGTAGTAGACGACCAAATCGCTATCGGTCGGCCCGTTGCGCGTGATCGTAAACTCGGCGGGGGTTTCGGCCAGTTCGTCGGCCAGCGGTTGCGTGGCCTCGATGTTGACCTGCGGCGGATCGTCTTCAAGTACGGCGACGGAATCGGCGGCCTGCGAACCGGCCGTATAGCTGCTGTCGTCGGGCGTGGCGACCGTGAGCGTCACGCTTGTGCTGCCTCCGACCAGGCCTGTATCAATGGGCTGCACTTGGATGGTCGCTGAAGACTGGCCGGCAGGAATGATGATCGTGAGCGTGGACGAGGAAGGATCGAAAGTCACGCCTTCGCCAACGAACTGATAGTTCGTGGCGTCGCCCGAGACCGTCAATTTGATCGTGAGCGGATCAGTATGAGAGCCGAGGCGCGTGACGGTGAACTCGCCAGGCGTGCCTGCATGTTCGGAGGCCGTATTCTGGGAGGCGGCAATGTTGACCGGCGGCGGAAACTTTTCGGCGACCACAATATTGCCGCTCGAAGGGCTGCTGATCGCGTAACTTTCGTCGGAGAGGACCGAGAGCTGAACGGACGGGTTGCCGATGACGGCTTTGGAATGGACGACGACCAACCCGCCGAGCAATTGCGAACTATCCGTCGCAAGCTTTCCGACGTTCGAACCGGGCTGAAAGGCGACGGTCCACGGTCCACCGGCCGCTCCGGTGACCGAGACGATCTCGTCGGCGAGCGCCGGCAGCGCTTCGAGCGCCAGGAGCAAGTCGGCTGCGGAAGCGTTCCAGGCCAGAGTCGACGTGGTCTGATCGCCGCTGGAGAGCGTGAAGCTGCCGCCGGCAGCGCCGGAAAGTGAAATCACCTGCTGGGGATCGCCGGCTGAGTCGGGCGGCGAGACTCTGACGCTGATCGCGGCCGCTCCAACCAGGTTTGCGCCGGCGGCCGTGAAGCGGGGCAAATCAGCATAGGCCAGCGCGCCTTTGAACGCGATTACGAAGGGATTGTCGCTCGTGCCGCTCCCGGCCACCAGGACGTTGCCAACGCCGACGCTGGGCAACGCTTCCAAGGCGCTTTGAACCACGCCGGCGTCCGCATTGTAGGCCAGCGGCGCAGTGGAGTCGTCGCCCAAACTCAGCGCGTAGGTTCCACTGCTCGCACCCGGGACGACGACGGAAAACCGCACCGAGTTGAGCGGTCCATTGTCGATCGGCGTGACCGTGAGCGTGGCCGTTGTCGCGCCGGCCGGAATGGTGATCGAGCCCGGCAGTGTGACGTAGTCGATGCCCGGTTGGGCAGCGCCCGTCTGCGCATAGTTTATCGTGAGCGGCTTGTCCGTCTCGGTGTCGGCTCGCGTGAAGGTGAACGACCCCGTCGCGCCCGTGAGTACGTCGGCGTTGTCGCCGGCCTCGACGGTCACGGATGGAAGATTGTCGTTGACGATGGTCACGACAGGCGGGGGAGGATTGAGAAGTACGTAGTCGCCGTAGGAAGACGGCGAGAGGATTACCGTACGGTTGGGATCTCCTGCGATCTGGTCATTGATTGGAACGACGTCGAGCGTGATAGTACTCGCGCCGGCGGGAGAGTCGACAAAAATGTCGCCGCCTACGTTCGTAGAGTTGTATGTTTCGTCGTTGGCGGGGTCATAGAGATAATAGTCGACGCCGATCGCGGCCGTCCCGCGAACGTGGATCAGGTAAAATGGCGCGCCGTAATTGGCGCCCCCGGGGTCCAATGTGAAAGCGCCCCGTCCTCCGCTCTTTTCGTAGGCTTCTGGTTGGGGGGCGTGGATTGAAATCGTATGAACGATGTCGCCCCCCAAAGACAGCAAACCCGCGCCGAGGACGGTGAAAAATCCAGTCCATGATGCACTGTTGCCGTCGGGGGCGG
>DASZUP010000749.1:0-2683 GCA_035547635.1 Pirellulales bacterium | reverse complement strand
TTCCAGTCGCCGACGCGCACGCTTTGCTGGCCGCCGTAGCCGGGCGACTCGCGATACAAAAATGGCCGCGGCTCTTGCTTATGGCCCAGCAGCGTGGGCGCAAAGCTGATGCCGTCGGTCCCGGCAGGAATGGCGTCCTTGGCGCCGATCAGCTCCAGCAGCGTGGGCAGCCAGTCTTCAAAACCGACGACGCGATCGCTGACCGTGCCCGCGGCGATCTTGCCGTTCCAGCGGACGATGCCCGGCTCGCGGAAGCCCCCTTCATAAAACGAACCCTTGCGGCCGCGGAACCCGCCGGCGCTGTTAAAGAACTCTTCGTCAGTGCCGCCGAGCTGGTCGTACAGCGGGCCGTTGTCGCTGGTGAAGACGAAGATCGTCTGGTCGTCCAGGCCCAGTTCCTTGGCCAATTGCATGATCCGGCCGACTTCACGATCCATGCGCGTGACCATGGCCGCATAGGCGGCGCGTGGCGTGCGATGCGGCAGATAGGCGTGACCGCCGGGATAAGGCTGCTCCGGAAATTTGCCCTCGTATTCCTTGAGCGAGTCTTCCGGCACTTGCAGCGCCAGGTGAGGCACGGTCGTCGGATAGTACAAGAAGAACGGCCGGTCGCGGTTCTCTCGCATGAACTGCAAGGCCTGCTCGGTGATCATGTCGGGAGCGAAGTCATGCCCGGAGAAGCGAGCGTATGTGGCGGGATCGTCCAGGTCGGCGCCTTCCGGCAGCTTCTGGTGGGCTGAGAACTCCGGATTGTTCAGCGGCAGCCGGCGGTCGTTGTCCCAGAGGTGCGTGGGGTAGTAGTTGTGCGCCACCGCCTGGCAGTTGTAGCCGAAGAAGCGATCGAAGCCCTGATTGAGCGGATCGCCCGTGCTGCCGATCGGACCGAGTCCCCATTTGCCGAAACCGCCTTGCACGTAGCCAAGCTTGTGCAGCGTGAGCGGCAGCTTCAACTCGCCTGGCGGAACGGGCTCCTGGCCTTCGGTCCGCTTGCCGTCCTGGCCGACGCCGCCCCGGTTGTTGCGAATGTAGGCATGCCCCGGGTGCTTGCCCGACATCAGCACGCAGCGCGACGGAGCGCAAACGTTGCAGCCGGCGTACATCGCCGTGAACCGCATCCCTTCGGCCGCCAGCCGGTCGACGTTCGGCGTGCGGATTTTCGTCTGTCCGTAGCAGCCCAGGTCGCCATAGCCCAGATCGTCGGCCATGATGAACACGATGTTGGGCCGTCGCTTCGCCGGCGCCGCGGCATCGGCCGCATCCATCGGGCCGGCGAACAGGGCGGCCGATAACAGGCCGTACAACCAACAGGCGGGCATGCGACGAAGACGCATCGTGGAGACCTCCTTCAGTGCGGGACGCGTGGGTGCGAAGGAAGAACATCCTCGCCGGCGCCTCTGTCTCGAGGAGCGGGCAGGCGAAGACGCGGCACAAGGCCGAAGCCGTTCTTCATTCGCTCCTTGAGGGTGCGGCGCGGAGCGTGCGCCGCGACCCATTGTCGCTTGCTGAAGCGGGGCTGGCAATTGCATCGCGGCCAGAATGCGCGAAAACGTGCTCCGCGTCGCCCATGCGCGGCAACTTCGCGAGAGCGAGTGCGGTGCGAGGCGTGCGGCGCGGCGGCGTCGCTTAGCCGGTCACCGCGGCGTGCGCCGCACGCGGCTCTTCCAGCGTCGCTTCGACCTCAGCGGTTTCATCGAGGTTAACGGCAAAGGAGTTCGGGCGTGCGGAATTTTGAGCCGCCTGTCGATGGGATTGCACCAGAGCCGCCACCGCGTTGAACTCATCGGCGAATTCCTGCCAGAAGTCTCCCTTGCGAAAGCGAATGGGCTCGACCGTCTCTCCATTGGCCAGGCGCCGCATGGCGCCGCGCAGCCGCAGGAGGGGCCCGACCAGGCGATGCGTGACGACGATTATGTCATAGACCATGACCGGCAGGACCAGCACGGTTGCCAGGACCAGCGGCGCCAGGCAGGCCCACAGCGATTCGCCTGAGGTAAAGAACGGCTCTGTCGGCTTCATCAGCAAGCGCCCCAACATGGCCATGCCCATCACGACCGTCATGCAGCCGAGCCAGTAAGCCACGGCCCTCAACGCGAAACGCCCTTGGACTTCGGCATCGACGAACAACCGCTTGCGAGCATACGTAGCCATAAGGAGAACTCCTTGCGGGCACGGAACAGCGGTCGCCGGGAGTCAAAACGCTTGGCTCTTGCCGCGGCGACGCAGGGACCGGACGTGACGGGTGCATGCTGATGGCAACGCCACGGCTCGCGGCGCCGGGCAGCGGCGCGCCAGCAGCGGCGTCCAATCAAAACTCTAGTTCACGAAATTCGGTCGCTGGCTTCGCGGCGGAGACCGCCGCTGGCAAAAACACAGGGGCGGCGTCTGATTTTTTCGGATGCGCCTCGTTTGCCGAGGCAATGATCGGCGCCAGGGCCTTTCTTTTTTTCAAAATGGGTCGGGGCGCCTGGGGCAAAGCGCAGCGTGCCCCAGACCGAACTCACTCTGGGGCTTCGCCCAGGCTCAGCCTGGGCTGCGAAAAATGTGGCGCCTTTACGTTCGGAAAGTATGTCGCCTTATGCCAGTTTTTGTTCCACTCTGCCACCACCGGGCTCGTCCCGGTGGAGCGCTGATTGATCAGCTAGAAACCGTGGCTCGGCGCACTCCTTCCCCTTTTCGGCGGGTG
>DASZUP010000748.1:0-10524 GCA_035547635.1 Pirellulales bacterium | reverse complement strand
CAGGCGATGCGAGTCGATTCCTCCGTGTCGGCAATCATCAACGCATGATGGCGCCAACCCTCTTCCGTCACGTGAAACGAATAACCGTCGGCCGCATCGGCGGCTGCGGGCTCGTCAACTCTCGATACGGGCAACAGCTCTTCAAGGGGCTGATTGACAAAGGCCTGCGGCATGGCCTCCGGGCCGGCAATCATGACCAATGTCCCGCCGCGCTCGCGAACGAACTGCACAAGCGATTCCTGTGCAGCGACCGGCAGTCGCTCGCTGGAAACGTCGCCCAGCAAGACGACGTCGTATTCGTTCCACTCGTCGGCCGTTAGCGGAAAGGCCTTCTGCTCTTCACGCCGGCCGGTGGCGATCAGCCGCGGGCGGAACAGCAACTCGTCGCAGGCGACTTTCTCGTCGCGGCGGAACAGTTGCGCCAGGTAGCGGTACTCCCAGCGCGGCAGTTCGTCGGCCAGCAGCAACTCGATATGGTTCCGCGTGACGTTGACTTCGAACTGCTCGAAATTGTTTTCTTCGCTCAGTTCGCGCTCCAGCGGCGTCACGCGGAGTTGGAACCGCGCCAGGCCGACTTCCTCCAATTGCGCGTTGAACCGGCATCGCTCTAATGCCGAAGACGACTCCAGCTTCAACTCGCGCTGCTGAACGACGGCGCCGTCTCGCAGCAGTTCGACGTGCAGGATTTCGCCTTCGCACTGGTACGCCTCGAGGGTCGCTTCGATCACGACCTCGTCTCCCTTCATGGCGACGCCCGGCGCGCTGACGGCTTTCAGATCGACGTCGCGGACGCGCCGCGTGGCGCCGATCGGCACGACGTACACCGGCGTGCCGCTCATTTGAGCGGCCGCCTGGCGAGGATCGCGGCCGCCGGAACGATTATGGGCTGCGTCGGTAAGCAGAAACACCGCGGCCAACGGCTGGTCCTGTCTCGTCCGCCGGAGTTGCTCGAGCGCCGCCGCAAGGTCCGTTGCCGGCAGGTCGTCCTGGGCTGGTTGTTTTGCTTTGCCCTGCCCTGCGCCGTTCTCAGCCGCCTTTTCTACCAATCGTGCATCAAGCGCGACACGCTGCGCGTCCTGATTGCCAAGCGGCGCCAGCGTGCGGTCGAAGGCCGCGAAATAAACGTCCGCCTGCGCTCGCAAGGGCTGCAGCGTTGCAGAGTCGATCGATTTAAGAAAGCCCGCCGCGCGGCCCAGCCGCGATGCGGCTGTTTTATCCACCGGCGCGGGCCCTTGAGACGCCAGCACGGCGCCCTCGTACCGGCCGACGCTTTGCGACAGTTCCGCCAACCGACGACGCACTGCCGCTACGTGCCTTTGGAGATCGGTCAGACTTTCTCGCCAACCTCGCATCAAGGCGTCACTCGGCGGGCCTGCGTCGACGAGCCTGGCAAGGTTGCGAAAATCAGAGCCGTCCAATATCTGCACGACTTGAGCGGTTTGCTCTTGTAACTCCGCCGGCGAAGGCGCCCCGTCCGGCAGATCCGCCCGGGCAGCGGAGCGAGCAAAGTGCTGCGAAAGCGCCTTGGCGTGTACGGTCGTTCGTTCGATCGCACCCTGGGCGGCAGCGGCCGCGGCAAGGGCGATGTGCTCGGGCTGTTCGCTTTTCAGCGCCGCGGCGGCATCCGCCAGGCGCCTCTCGGCGATGGCGGCGGCGGCCAACGCGCGATCCGCCGATGCAACAACGCTGCTGGTTGCGTCGCCGCCCGCCGCAAGTCGCCAACGCAGATCATCCGAAGGCTCGGGCGGATCGACCGTTTGCATGCTGCCGCTTACGTCCACCGCCACCGCAATCGCGGGACGCGTTGACGATCGTTGCGAGCGAATCGCCGACGGCGCCAGCAACATCCAGAGCGCCACGCCCAAGGCCGTACACCGCAACGTCCAAAACAGAGCGACATTTCTTGTTCCAATCACGCTCCGCTCGCGGTGCAATGACCAGGCGAACAGCCAGCAGAGCGCAAGGCCCAGCGCCACGACGGCCGCGACGTGCAGCGGGCCTTCGAAGGCGATTCGTTCGACGAGCGTTGTGGAAGTGGGCGACATCGGAGGTGGAAACGGCGTTCCTGATCGAGAGCGTCAGTTTTTGGTTGTGAATTCGGCGGCAACTTTTTCCTGAGATGGCCTGGCTGCCGCTGTGGCGGCGGTCTGCGCGGCGGCGCCGGACGATGCGACCTTGCCCAACGAAGCCTTTGACCACGTCTCTCCAGAGAACGACGAACGGCTTGACTCGAAGGGCGCCGGAGCGGACGTTTCGAGAATCTGTTCGACGCCGAAGCGTTGCCGGGCGATGGCGCCGGAGAGCAACAACTCGCCGACGATGAGCCCGATCAGCAACAGCAACAGCGCCGGCCAGATTGGATCTCGCTGGATCGAGACCGAAACGCCCGGCGCCGCGCCGTTGCCGAGCCCCGCCGTTTCCGCCAGAAACGCCCGATCGGCACTGGTCAGGGCGGCCAGATCGGATTCGACTGCGTCGCGGGCGACATGGAATGGAATCGCATCGCCCGACAAGCCGATCTCCAGAGAATAATCGCCCGGCAGTATCGTGCGCGTGCTGTAAAACTCGAGGCCCTGCTCGACCGGCTCGCCCGATACGGTCACGTCGCCGGCAGGCGTCGCCAGCGTCGCTTCAGCCTGTTCGACATCGTACGTCAGCAACGAAATCGCCTCGCCCGGCTGCAGGTTGTGGCGAGTGCCGCCCGGCTCGGCCAGATAACCCAGCCAGTCGTGAACCATGACGACAAACGCCTGCGAGACCGCCAGTTCGCTCCACGGCATGGCTAGCGGAACGGCTTGCACGATCACTCGTCCGCGGCCGACGCGGCGTTCGACGGCCAGCGGCTCGCCGTTGGTCAGATCGAGCAACACGGTCGCGTCGCCGGCCGAGTCCGCTTTGCGGAACCGAAAACGCCGCGAGACTTTCACGTCGCCCGTATCGAGCCGCTCGTTGTCGGCCAACTCGGCCGTAGCCGGATGCGTCTTTTGAAACGGGTTGATGGTCGTTCGCTTCCCTTCGTCGCCAGGCTCGTCCACGACTCCGTCAATGGCCAGCGGCGACAATCCGTCGCCGTTGTTATAGAGCAACTTGTTGAACTCACGGACATCCGTGCGCGGCCCCAAGGCGGCCCACAATCCGCCGCCGCGATCCACGAACTGCGACAAGCGCTGGACGGCCTTGCGACTCAGCGCCGTGAAACTCGGAATCACGACGACGCGAAACTCGTCGAGATCGATCGTCTCCAACCGCTCCGGCGCTACGCTCTGCGGCTCGAACACGGCGCGGTAGTCGTCCGTTTCGTTCCCGGCAATACGGCCGAGGGCCGCCCGCACCAGGAACGCGTCTTGCTGCAGTTCCGCCAGCTCGCCCGCGCTTTCCGCCAGCAGCACCGGAACGCGATCGACGACCTCGACGACGATGCTGGCCGCGTTGTCGCCAGGAAGCTGATCTTCCGCCTCGATCCGACAGGAGACGGCAAACACTCCGGTGCGATCGAACGTATGTTTCCAGGACAGCTCCTGCGTCTGGCCCGCCGCCAGCATCGGCGCCGTGGCTTGCGCTTTTGTCTGCTGGTCGATCGACCAGGCCGCTGTGCAACCTTTTGAGGACGTCGCTCCGTAATTCTGCACTTCCGCTCGAATAGTCAGCGGCTGATGGACGCTGATCACTTCGCGGTTTGCTCGCAGGCGGTTGACGGCCACGTTGCCTCGACGCGCCGGTTGGCCGGCGGCTTCGATGGTTTCCACGCGCGTGGGCAGCGGAGCGTCGGCCAGCGTCTGGCGGAAGCGCGTCCAAGGGGCGACATCGCTGGTCTTCCAATTCGCCCGCTGGCCGTCCGTCAACAGCACCACGCGCCGCTGGGCGATCGTCTCATCGGCGACTTCCGCCTGCACGGCCTTCAGCAGGGCGGGCCGCAAATCCCCCGCGCCGCCGGTGGGCCGCAGTTCTTGCAGTCGATCACGCAGATCGGAACGCGAAGCAGCGTCGATGCGCAAGCTGGCAGGCGTAGCCCAGACCGGATAGGGAGAGGTAAGCAGGACGCGCACCGAGTCGCCCGAAGCCAACTCGTCGAGCACGCCGCCGGCGCGTTCAACAAGTTGTTCGAAGGCGGTTTGCCGGCCAGCGTCGCGTTGCGTCGAAAGGGAATTGTCCAGCACGATGATCGTTTCTTGCCGGGCGCGCCCGCCGAACCAATGGCCGGGAAACATGGGCCGCGCCAGCGCCAGCACGAGCGCCGCAAGGGCGGCGACGCGCAGCAGCAGCAACAGCCAATGACGCACGCGCCGCGCGCTGGTCTTGCGCGTGGCGGCTTCCTGCAGGAATTGGATGGCGCCCCACTCGATCACCACGCTGCGCTGCCGGTCGAACAGGTGCAGCAGGATCGGCGCCGCCGCCAGCGGTAACGCGGCCAGGAATGCAAGGCCCAGGAAACTCACATCGTCACCATGCGGGCGTTGACGCCGCCGGAGCGGCCTTTGGCCATGCGGCTGCGGAGGAAATAGGCCAGGGTTTCCGCCAGGTCGTGAGCCGTGGTGGTTCGCACGTAATCGCCGCCGATGCCGGTGATCGCCTCTTCGAGACGTTCGAGAAACGCTCGCATCCGCCGCAGGTATTCGTCGCGAACCGCCGCCGGGTCGAGATTCAGCCGCACCCCCTGCTGCTCCAGCGATTGAAACGAGGACCAATGGCGAAAGTCGAAGCGAATTTCTTCCGGGGCCAGCGGCTGAAACACCAAGACGTCGTGGCCCCGCGCACGCATGACCTTCAGCGCGGCAGCCAGTTCGTCAATGTCCGTGAAGCAGTCGGAAAACAGCACGAACAATCCGCGCCGCCGCATGCGCGGGATGCAGGCGCGGATCTGAGCCGCCAGACCTCCGCCGGCCGATGGCTGGGCGTTTTGCAAGGCGAACAGGACCGCCTGCAAATGGCTGGCGTGCTGCCGAGGCGGCACGAAAACCGG
Source organism: Pirellulales bacterium (assembly GCA_035547635.1). Classification (GTDB taxonomy): domain Bacteria; phylum Planctomycetota; class Planctomycetia; order Pirellulales; family JAICIG01; genus JAICIG01. Next base: position 5,564 of record DASZUP010000748.1, on the reverse strand, counting down.
CGCCGACTCGTGCAGCACCGCCGCCCCCACGGCGTCTCGCTGGTGCAGCAGCAGCCGCGCCAGGCAGGCCGCTGCTCGCCGGGCGTACTCGAACTTGCTGACGGTCGACAGGCCGAACCGCATTGAGCCGCTGGCGTCGAGCGCCACGGTGGCTTGCAGGTTGGTCTCTTCTTCGAACTGACGAATGAAGTAACGGTCGTTGCGGGCGTAAACTTGCCAGTCGATGCGACGGATTTCATCGCCGGCCGCGTAAGGACGATGCTGGGCGAACTCGCAGCAGCCTCCTTTGTGCGTCGAGCGGTGTTTGCCGGAAAGGAAACCGTCGACCACGCATCGCGAAAGCAGTTCCAGGTGGCCGATCTGGTCCATCACGCGCGGATCGACGAACTCCGAGGCGAAAGGCGACGCTGTGGAAACGTCTTGCGGCCGGGCAGGTTGATGCGCGCTCATGCCTTTTCCTTCTGCAGCGAGGCCGTTCGCTCCACCAGCCGCGACAGCACCGCATCGGCGTCGACCCCGGCGGCCTCGGCATTGAACGTGAGGATGATGCGATGCCGCAAGACGGGCAGGGCGACGGCCTTCAAATCGCCGGTCGTGGCGTGACAGCGGCGGTTTAACAAGGCCCGCGCCTTGGCCGCCATCAACAGCGCAATCGTGGCCCGCGGGCCGGCGCCCCACTGCACCATGTTCTGCAATTCGGCAGGCAACGCCCCTTCTTCCGGCCGTGTCGCGCGCACCAGATCGAGCGTTGCGTCGTAGACATGATCCGCCACCACGACGTTACGCACGAGTTCCTGCATCAAATGCATGTCGTGCGCCGAGAGCACGGTGCTGGGCGTAAAGCGGTAATCGGTCGTCTGACGGCGGGCGATTTCTCGTTCTTCCTCGCGGCTGGGATAGGCGACGCGGATTTTCAACAGAAACCGGTCGAGCTGCGCTTCCGGCAGCGGATAGGTGCCCTCGGTTTCCACCGGGTTCTGCGTAGCGAGCACAAAGAACGGGTCCGGCAGCGTGTACGTCTGGCCGCAGATCGTCAGTTGCCGCTCTTGCATCGCCTCTAACAACGCGCTTTGCGTCTTGGGAGGCGTGCGGTTGATTTCGTCGGCGAGAATCACGTTGCCGAACAACGGACCTTCCACGAAACGAAACACGCGTTTGCCGGTCGTGTGGTCTTCTTCCAGAATCTCCGTGCCGGTAATATCACCAGGCATCAGGTCGGGCGTAAACTGAATGCGGCGGAACCGCAGGTCGAGCAACGAGGCGATCGTCGAGACCAAGAGCGTCTTGGCCAGCCCCGGCATGCCTTGGAGCATGCAATGCCCCCGGCACAACAGGCCGATCATCAACTGCTCGGAGACGTCGCCGAGCCCCACGATCACGCCGCCTAACTGTTCGCGCAGCGCCTGGTATTGCTCGGCGAGCCGGTCGACCGCGTCGGCGACGTCGCGCTCCGAGACAATGCGCGCATGGCCGTTTTCACTCGGCAAGGTTTCGGAGGGATTCCCTGAACGTGATTCCATGCGATTCACCATGCGTTACCCGTCTTTCGAAGAAGTCTTCTCGTTGTTGGCCGCTTCGGCGCCGCTGATCAACTGATCGCCGTCGGCGTCCAGGTCGTCGAATTGCTGCTGGCCGCCCGGAAACTCTCGCCGTGAGAGATCGCCGTCCTTGTTGCGGTCCATGCTCACAAACCACGCCGGCGGCGCGACGGCTGGGGCGTCCGTCGGCGGGTGGAGCGATCGCACGACGGCAAGCGGCAGATGGGCCGTGACGCCGCGTCCGATTGCCACGCGGACCGTTGGCGCGAGCTCGCCGGCCGAGATCGCGCCGTCTTTGTCACGGTCGAAGGCCGCCAGACGTTCCGGCGCCTTCCGCATTTCGCGCAGCGTCAAACGGCCGTCCTCGTTGACGTCGATATCCGGCAACAGCGGATAGCCGTCGCGGACGGCGCCCAGCGAGACTCGATCCGCCGCGTCGCCGGATGGCGACTGGACGGCGGAAATCTCCAACAGCGTACCGGCGATCAAGAGCGTCATTGAATCGCGACGGATCGTTGCCGGCGCCTCGCCGAGCGAAGCGTCGAGCACCGTCGCCTCCACTCGCGAACGACTCGGATCGCGAGAATCGAACGCCACAACGATCCGCAAGTCAGGCGGCGCCGCCTGCAACGCTTCCATTTCGACAGCGTCTGTTCGGCCGTCGGCGTTCGGGTCGAAACGGGACCAGGCCGCAACGGCCGTTTGCGACCCAGTCGTCGAGTATTGCTCGGCCAAGCGAGCGAAGACATGCGATTGAGCCAGGTCTTCCAGCAGAACCAGCGGCGGAGATACGGCGCCTGTGGGCGTCTTGTCGGGCGTTCGCGTCGCCGCAGCCGTGAGTTCTTCGAGCGAGAGGACGTCGTCCTGGTTGCGGTCGTATTTCAGCAGAGTGGCCTGGGCGGCCGCAATTTCATCGCTGGATATTATCCCGTCTTCATTCTGGTCGAGCGTTTTGACCAGCGGAGCTTGATCGGCCCGAAGACGTTCCACGTTTTCGTCGAGCAGCAGCAGCGTCGGTCCCTCGGCCCAATGATTCAGCAGCCAGCGCAATTCATCGCGGGCGGGCGTCCGCTGCGTCGAGGCGGCATAGCGCCGCAGCCGCGCGGGAAGGGAATTATCAAGCGGCGGGATCGGAGCTTTTGTTTGAGCTGGTTCGGCGTCATCGGCGTCGCCGCTTGATTGCGGCTCCGCCGCCTTCTCCGACGGCGATTCCAGTTTTGACTCTGATGCGGGAACTTCCGGTCCTGGCGCCGTTGGGACAGCGTTCGTCGAGTTCGTCTTCGCAACCGCCGCTGCAGGCTGCGGCGCCGCCTGGCTGGCCCTGGTCTCAGGAAGAGGCGACGGCGCCGGCGGGGCAAGTTCCGCCGCCAGCTTGTCGATCCGCTCCTCGCGCAGCATGCGAAACGGTTTGCCGTCGATCGTAATCTGCGCTTCGATCAGCACCGGACGTTCGACCAGCGGAACAAGGAATCGCACGGCCGAATCATTGGGCTTTGCCGTGGCAGCACGCCTGCTGGGACGCGTTCGGTATTGCGGCGGCACGCCCATCGCAGAGGAAGACTCAGGTCGCAGCATGGCGCGCTGGCCGGGCGGCGGTGGCGCGGCCTTCTTTTCGCCCAACACGCGCACGCCGGTCGAAAATGGCTGCGCATCGGCCGCGAATGCCGCGGAGACGCCGACTGCGGCAATGATTGACGCTGAGAGGAGGCGGCATGCGAGCTTCATGCAAGGATCGCTTTGATCGGGGTTCCGTCGGTAATGGAAATCGGACGGCCAAGGTTCGAGGTCTGCTGGGCGTCGGACCGGACGCCCAGCGCTTCGCAAAGCGTGGCCAGCACGTCTTCGGCGCCGACCTGGCCGTCAACGACCGTCATTCCGTCTTCGCTGGTGCGGCCATAAGCTTGCCCGCCGGCTACGCCGCCGCCGGCCAGCACGCACGACCAGGCGTTGGGGAAGTGGTCTCGTCCCTGGTTGCCGTTGATCCGCGGGGTACGGCCGAACTCGCCCATCCACAGAATGGTAGTTGAGTCGAGCAGGCCGCGCTCGTCGAGCTCTTTCATCAACGTCGCCCAGCCCGCGTCGAGATTACCGGACAATTGACGAATCTGATTGAAATTGTCGGCGTGCGTATCCCAGCCAACGCCGCCCGCGGCGCCTAACGTGACCTCAATGAACGGCACGCCGCGTTCGATCAACCGCCGCGCCAGCAGGCAGCCCTGGCCAAATACCGAATTACCGTATGCTTCGCGAACTTCATCCGCTTCCTGAGTCAGATCGAAGGCCGCGGCATCGTCGCTGTTCATCAACCCGACGGCGTTTTCATACACCATGCGGTGCGTCTTGGCGGCGCCCGTCTGATGCGCCGCCAGAAACTCTGACCCCAGATCTTTCCAGAGCGCAAGGCGGTCTTGCACGCGGTTTGCCGCGATGTTTTCGCGAGGCTGGAGATCTTTGACGCGAAGCCGCGGGTAACCGTCGGCGCCGTTGGCCGTCGCCCCGGGCACGTCCGTGGCGCCGACGATCAAGGGACTGAACTGCGGCCCGAGAAAGCCGGGACCGAAGGCGTCCTGGTTGAACGCGCGGAAAGGCCCCACGCTGATATAACCGGGCAGCCCGCTCCGCACGCCGTCGCCCAGTTGGTTGGCCAGCGAGGCGCCGATGCTCGGGTACTGGATCGGTCCCAGCGGCTTATGCCCGGTGCGCATTAGATACGTGCCGCGGCCATGGTCGCCTTCCTTGGTGTTCAAACCGCGGACGACGGCCATCCGGTCGCCGTATTGGGCGAGCTTCGGCAGGTGTTCGCTGAACCTCAGTCCCGGCGCCTGGGTTTCAATCTCTTTGAATTCACCGCCGTTCTCGTGATTTGGCTTCAGGTCGAAGGTGTCCGTCTGCGCCGGTCCGCCGCTCATCCAGAGCAACACGCAATGCCGCCGGCGCTGAGGATTGTCGGCCAGCGCCTGGGCGAACCGGGGAAACCAGCCGCTAGCGCTCCCGCCGGCGGCGGATGCCAGAATCGACCTCAGCAGAGTGCGCCTCGATAGATGCACGGACATGGAACGTTGCTCCTTCTGACCCATCGGACGGGGGCGGTCAATGATTCATGGTAAACTCGGCGCTGTTCAAAAGCGCCCATAAGATGTCAGCCAGCGGCTCCTGGACCGAGACGCCCTGAGCCCGGCCGGCCACGTGCTGCCGGAGCACGTTCCATTCCGCCTGGCTCGGCCGCCGCGACAAGGTCGCCAGATACAGGATCTCGATGCGCTGCTCGTCGCTGAAGAACGGCGCTTCCAGCGATTTCAGCAAACCGCCGCCAGCCAGGTCGGTGGCGCTGCCGATCAGCGAGCCGTTCATCAACGTCAACGCTTGCGGGATGCCGCCTTGATATTCCGTCGGTCTCCCCGACAGGGTGCGGAATTCTTGCAGGAACTCGTCGCGCCGGGAATTGCCGACGCGAAGTACGGAGAAGCCTTCCGACTGGGTCTCGACCAGCATCGATGCGACCGTAATGCAATCGTAAAGCTGCTCCGCCGTCAGCATCTTGACGTTCATCTGCGCGAACCAATCGTGCCGCTTTTGATCCGGGGAGTCGGCGCCGCTGGAAAGTCGGTAGGCCCGCGAGAGGGCGACCGTGCGCAGCAGTCGCCGCAGATCAAACTCGTTGCGGATCAACTGGCCGGCCAGCAGATCCAGCAATTCCGGAGAACGCGGCGGGTGCTGCTTGCCAAATCCATCGACCGGGTCGACGATGCCGCGGCCAAAGAGATGCGCCCAGATGCGATTCGCCGTCGCTCGCGCAAAGTACGGATTGCCGGCGCCCGTCAGCCACTGCGCCAATTGCCGGCGCCGCGCCGCGGATTCTGCAGATTCTTCCAGCGGCGAGCCGTCGAGGAACTGCGGCGGCACAACCGTCTCGGTATCCGGCAGCTTGACCTCGCCACGGTTTACGTCGCTGACTCGCATCACGGTCGAGACCGATTCCAGCTTGCCCTGCGGCCGCGAGATGCGCGCGAAGAACGCCGCGTAGCT
>DASZUP010000747.1:0-12360 GCA_035547635.1 Pirellulales bacterium | reverse complement strand
ATTCCCCCATGGCGACAATCAGCGTTTTGTCGTACAAACCTCGCTGGCAGAGATCTTCCACCAGGGCGGCGATGGCGCGATCGAGCGGCGGGATCAGCCGCTTAGCCCCCTCCTCGGTCTTGAACTGGCCGGGCGAACCGTGATGGTCCCACGGCACGCAGTTGACGGTCACGAACGAGACGCCGTTTTCCACCAGCCGCCGCGCGACCAGGGCGCTCTGGCCGAACGTGTGCCGCCCGTAACGGTCGCGCAGCGCTTCGGACTCTTGCGAGACGTCGAACGCGGCGCGGGCTCGGCTGCTGGTGAGCAGATCGAAGGCCGCTTGCTGGTGCGCGTCGAGATCGTTCATCACCGGATCGGCCGCGGCGCGAATCCGGTCCAGGCTGGACATCAATTCACGCCGTTCCGCGATCCGCTCGAGCGTCAAACCGCTCGCCAGCGTCAGGTTCTTCACGCCATAGCCGGACTCGTTCGGATCGGAGTTCACGACGAACGGGTTCCAGCCGCCGCCCAGGTACGACGCATAATGAAACAGGTTGTCGGTGCCGCCGCGCAGATGGGGCACGCCGACGTAAGGCGGCATGCCGGGCGTGTTGGCGCCGCGCAGTCGAGCCACGACCGAACCGATCGCCGGCCTTCGCTGCTGGCGGTTATCGGGGGCGTTGAACGCCGGCCCCTCGAACCCGGTCAGCATCCAATGGTTGCCCTTGGTATGATCGCCGGAGCCGTGATTGACGGTCCGCACCGCGGCCAGTTTATCGGCCAGCCGCGCTTGTTCCGGCAGCAACTCGCCGAACTGAATGCCGGGCACGCTGGTCTCGATCGCGGCAAACGGTCCGCGGTACTCGGCCGGCGCTTGCGGCTTGGGATCCCAAGTCTCCATGTGCCCGGGCCCGCCGCTAAGCCAGAACAGAATCACGCTGTTTCCGGCTGCCGAAGCACGGACCGCCCCTTCGGCCTGCAGCCGCGAAAACTCGGCTAACGTCAAACCGCCGACGGCCAGCGCGCCTGCGGAGAGAAAGTTACGTCGCGAAAGCCCGGAGCGAACGGTAGTTATCTGTACGGGGGAGTCGCCGATCATCCGGGCTTTCCTTGCTGGTGGGACGCCATACGCCGCTGCGCTTCTGAGAACGCCGATCGCGCGGTATCGCCTTTGGTTCAATTTATCCGCATTCCCGGATAGCGGCAATTCGGTAACGGAAGCGGTCAGAGATGCCATGCGGTTGAGATGGCTTCGCGAAATCAGGCTCGCGACCAATACGCGTAAATGCGGTGCGGAAGCGAGGTAAATAGGCGACGGTCCTCGGCGAAGCCTGGGGACGTAGACGCTGCATATCGGATAACGCAACAGCACTTTGCGCCGCGCAGCCAGCGGACCATGCGCCTCGAGAACCTATGCCGGCCGCCGCGTCGGCATGCTAGAATCTTTCGCAGGGAGACGTGGCGGCAGCACAGGCTCGCGGCGCTGCGGCTTCCACCGAATCTCTATCCGCCAGGCCAGAGGATGCTTTTTGCCGATGGATTCCACTTCATTGACGCTGCTCGAACGTCTTTGCACGGGACGCGACGACGCGGGCTGGCAGCGCTTCGTGGAGATCTACGCCCCCTTGCTGCAGATGTGGGCGCGCCGTGCCGGGCTGAGCGACGCTGACGCGGCCGATGTCGTGCAGGACGTACTGATGACGGTGATGAATGAAATGCCGCATTTCGCCTACGACTCGAAGCGTAGGAATTTCCGCGGCTGGCTGAAGACAATCACGGTCAATCGCTCTCGAACACTGTACCGCAAAAAGGCGCCGGTCAATGCCGTCAACGTCGATCAGGCAGTTTTTGAGTGCCTGCCTGGCTCGGCGGCCGACGAATTCTGGGAGCGAGAGTACCAGCAGCATCTGGTACGGCGTGCGCTGCAAGTAATGCAACGAGACTTCGAGACGAACACTTGGCGCGCTTGCTGGGAAACGACGATTAACGATCGACCGGCCAAAGAGGTAGCGCTGGAACTGGGTATGAGCGAGGCCGCCATCTACGTCGCGAAGAGTCGCGTGCTGCGGCGGCTCCGCGAAGAATTGCGATATCTTTGGGATTAGCGCCTTGGAATATCCCGTAACTCGTCGCCGGGCGCGTCTAGCGCTTGTTGCGGTTCCCAGTACGTCCAGCCTTCTTGCAACAGTTGTTCCTCCACTCGCATCCAAGTCGCGCCCCGGACGATCATCTGCTTGTTCGTCGGCGGCGCCCCCATCCACGGGCCGCAATGGGTCATCGTCGCTTGCCAGTGGCTGGCTACCCAGGCGCCACGGGCGGCGACTTGTTCGACGTCCACTCGCAGATCTTGAAATGCACGGCGGGCCGCTTCGACGTGCAAGCGAAGTTCATCGCTCCCCTGCAGCAGCGTTCCGCCAACGCAGTAGAGACAATCGTGAGCCGCCATTTCCTGGATCGCCTCCAGCCGGTCCTGATTCCAGATCTCAGCGAACCAGCGGCGGACGAAGGCTTCGAGTTCGGCCTGTTCACTCGCCAAGTGTAAGCGAGCAGCCGGCTCGGCAAGCAATTCCCGCGGCGTAACGCGCCGCTCGGGCGTACTGTAGAGTTGGGCCAGCAGATTAATGGAATTAAGCCCGATCGGCTGGCCTGCCTCGGCCTTGCGGATCAGGCGGTCGCTGACTCCCGCGCGCGCCGCGGCGTCGTGTTGCGTCCAGCCGAATGCGATGCGCCAGGCCCTTAGCCGCGCGCCGGCAACTCGGTATGATCGCACGCTCTTGAGCGCGCTTGGCGGGTCGGCCGAATGATCTGCTTTCCGGTTCTCGTCAAGCGGAAGCCGACGTTTGCTATCGGGCGACATAAGCTGTCCGGGTTGATCGCAATGCGTTGGAGTGACATATCTTGCGGACAAGTGGCGCCCGGAGGCGGGAGCAGCCGTCGAACTAACGTACAGCGTGATCGGAGCGAGGCTCATCGCTATGCCATCCTCGATAAACGGGGGAGACGGTCTGTTCGGGTCCGCGGGCCGCCGTCTTTGATACGCGCCGATTGCTGAAAACCTAACAGGCTTTTTTCAGAAAAAATTCGACGCCGGCGGCGGATTGACCCGGCAGGAGCGTGGGCGCGACAGTAGTTGACCCGAGCCTCCGTAATCGCGGCATCGCGTTTACGGCGTCCGTGCGATGCGCCGGGCCCCTTACCAGGGAGAGTCGTCGCCCGCTTTGTTGCGGCGTTCGGACGGAGGCTGGAACGCTTCGACCGCTGCTTCGGTGCGTGCGCCTTTCCGTTCGACCTTCTGCAGCGGAACCCGCGTGGCGCCGTAGACGACTCCGCCCTGGCTCTTGCCGCTTTCGTCTTCGAGCGAAGTCCCCTCGCGCTGCCGGAAGTGGTAAAGCGCGACGGTATCGGGCTCGTTGGGCAGCGGAAACTCGGGAGTAAAGTCGGCCGCATAGTGCGCCGAGTTCGAAACTCGCGCCGCCAGGATTCGGCCGCAAAAAGCCTCCGCATGATCGCGCCAGCCGCCGAGGTAGGCGCCGGCGGGCGTAATTTTCACATCGTCTGCGTCGCGAGTTTCGGCCAGGCGACCGTTAATGAACATCAGCAGCCTCTTGCCGTCCCAGATGGCGGCCAGATGCACCGGTTCGTGGAGCGGAATCTCGACATGCTCGCGAGTGCCTTTCAGGAGCGGCGCCGCGACCGGCTCGCAACTGACGACAAAGCTAGGTCGCGTCCCGCGAATTTTCAGAACCGCGCCGCCCGCGGTCATGATCATCGCCAGATGATGCGTCGGCTCGTCAATTTCAATCACAGCTTCGAGTGTAAAGGGCGCGGCGACTTGCAATTCGGGCTTCGCCAATTGGGCGTAGTCGTCGATCCCGTCGAATTCCAGGGCGAACAGGCCGCCCTGCGCAGCGGTTGAATCGACTCGCGATTTGCCGGCATCGAGGGTCGGCGCCGGCCCTGGTTTCATTGCAGCCAATCGTCGGGCCTGGAGTCGCGTGAACCAATCGCCTGCTTCGGGCGGCGGTCCGGGAGGCAAAGCCCCCAGATAACGGGTCCACGCGCCGCCCGCGCCCGCCGCGGACGCAATTGAGTCAGCCGGCAGACGCAAGTAATTGCGATCCGCCGGCTCTATGCTCAAATATTCAGGTGCGGAGATCAGATCCTCATGGCGCCGGACCAGGCCATCATCGCCTTCCGGGGGACCGGGGACGACATTCGGCCCCAACCGCCACTGGCGCGCCTCGGAAGGCAAAACAGGTTTCCGCACGCGGAGGCATCTGATCGGTCCTGCAAAGAGATTGTTGCGGATAGTGAGGTTAGCGGGAAAACGGCCCGTCTTGCTGATCACGGCAAGGCTTCCATCCGCGAGTGTGTTATTGGCAAGTTCAACCTCGCCGCTGGCGTCGACGTCTTGGATTGAGATGCTCATTCTTGAGCTCTGCTCGAGCACATTCTTGCGCACGACAATGTTGCCAAATGTCCCGTTAATTAACAGGCAGGTATCAAAGCATCCGCCGCAAAAGTAGTTTCCCACGAGGACCGCCTCCGGCAGACGCACGTCAGCCGCCTCGCCCTGAAAGCCGCACAATATCGCCTTGCCATGAAAGACGCAATTTCGCACGAAGCAAGGAGCGAAGCGAGGGCCAGGATCGTTCCGCCAGTAGATGACCAGGGCTGCCACCCCATAATCCTGTCGGCGAGTCTGAGGGTGGTAAAAAGTGCAGTCCTCGATCACCAGGTTATGCGGCGAAGCCAGCGATAAGGCCGCTTGCCACTGGTATCCTGCCGCAAACTCGGACGTGGGAAAGGGCGTACGGAACGTGAGACCGCTGATGCGAAACCCATGCGTCATTTCGACGCCATGGCCTACCGCCGATACGCTGGGTCTCTGGACGTAGGAGGCCAATTCGATCACCGCGCCTTGCTCGCTGATTAACCCTGTGTCGGGCGGCGGCGCCAACGACAGCGTCTCACGATAGGGACCGCTGTCGAGCACACGCACTACCTGGCCCGGTTTAAGTGCATCTACAGCGGACTGAATCGTGTGGAACTGGCCGCGGCCGTCAAGCGACACCGTCAATTCGGTTCGGCCTTGCAGCCAGGCGGCTAACGGCGGAGGCTCCGGCGCTTCGAAAGGCGGCGCGATCTGAGCCCGCTCCTGGCCGCCAGGACCGTCGCCTGCCGGCGTGTCGGCAAGCTGGATTTCGGACGCGCCCCCGTTATCGTTGTGGAACCAGGCGATGACCTTGCCGTCCTTGTCTCGCACAATCACAGTCGTCGCCGCCAGCGCCAGCAGAGCGAATGCCGCAGCGCCGGCCAACATGAAACGGCGCCGATGAGGCGGCTTGCCGCCCGCGTCGAGGCCCTCAGCCAGTGGCGGCGAGCCTTGCTGCAACGGCGAAACCTCGCCGCCAAGCGCTGCCAGTAGCGCATCGGCCGTTGCTGTCGCAGAATCGGGACGGCTGGCAGCGTCTTTCGCCAGCAGTCGCATGACCAATTCGGATAAGGCTGCGGGAATTTCACCATCGAGCTCGCGCGGCGCCGGCGGGGTGCTGACCGCCAGGGCTGTCAGTATGCTCAGCGCATCCTTGCCCTGGAACGGCGCCTCGCCGGTCAGCATTCGGTAGAGCACGCACCCCAGGCTGAACAGATCGGCCCTGGCGTCGACCGGTTCCGCGCGAGCTTGCTCAGGCGCCATGTAAGCCGGCGTGCCAACTAGTACGCCGGATTGCGTCAATTGCTCGACTGACCCTTGCGGCAATGCCAGGCCGAAATCCAGCAACTTGCAGCGCTGCGACGGGGCTTCGAGCCAGATGTTGGCCGGTTTGATGTCGCGATGCAGCAGGCCGCGCGCATGGGCGGCAGCCAGACCGGATGCCACCTCGCGACCAATTCGCACGGCTTCGTCGACCGGCAATCGCCGCTCGCGCTTGAGTCGTGCGTCGAGCGTTTCGCCGTGTAATAGTTCCTGAGCGATAAAAGAAACGCCGTTTGACTCGCCGACCTGATAGATGGTCGTCACGTGGTCGTGGCGGACGGCTGCCATGGCTTTAGCTTCGCGCAGGAACCGCTCTCGGGCTGCCGGCCGCCGCGTCTGGTCGGGCAACAGCAGCTTGAGAGCCACAGGACGTTCGAGCGCTTCCTCAACGGCCAGGAACACAGCGCCCATGCCGCCTTGTCCTAACAAACGTTGGATGCGGAAGTCAGCCAAAGAGCCAAGTTCGCCGGCCGCTCGCGGCGGACCCAGCCGGGCGGCCAATTCTGCGATATCGCCGTCGGCGGTTGAGCCTGTCGTCAGCGTGGCGTCTTGAGAAGCTGCCGAGGTGTTGACTAGCTGCGCCGCTTTGGCGTTCGCGATCAAGCGGTTCCATTCGGTATTGACGGCCTGAGGCAATTCCAGGTTGCCGGCTCCCTTGAGAGCGCCCATCAACTCATCGTCGCTGCGGATGTGCCGCATTCGCTCGACGCACGTTTCGCAATGCAGCAAATGCTCCTCCCATTCTCTTGCCGGCTGACCGTCAAGCAGTCCGGCTTGAAATTGGGCGAGCTGTTCGTCGGAAAGACAGTAGTGCGTCCTCATCATTGAAGCCTCAGTTGCGAGCCCAGACTATTTTGCCTTGGCGCGTCGCGAATGCAACTGAGACGTTGGCCGCCGTCTCGCCGAAATTTTCGGTCGACGCAAACTTCCTGTTCGCGGACGCCCGTTCGAACCGGCTGCGAACTGCGGCAAAGGCCGAGGATCCGTCCGCAACGCCCTTCGGCGTCGACGCGAAAGCCGTTCCGTCCATTGGCATCGGCCGGAGGCTTGAAATCTCAAACGAACCGATTTCCCCGGGTTTGACTCTTGGCCAGGCCGCGGTTCCGCGGGGGGCCGCTCAGGAACGGAAGCGGAACTTTCGTCACGTCGCTATTTTGCCTCTTCCGTTCCTGTGAGATTTCTAGCCGGTTGACTATAGTGGCCGTCGGTCGCGGAGACGAGATGAAATTTGTTGAAAAAACCAGAAAGTCACTGTTGCCGATGGTGGCGCGGTGCTTCCGGAAAAGTCCATCACACGACGAGGAAAAGGCGATATGGCTAGAGGTAGCGCATTCAACGGAGGCGGTAGGAAACTCGGGCGCACAAGCTGCGAGGCCGGTCGCCGCAGGGTTCATCGCGCAAGTCGCGGCTTATCGTTACAAATACTTGAGAAACGACAGTTATTGACAACATTTATGGTTGTCAACGCCGCCGACGCGGGCGCCGGCAGCCTTCGGCAGGCGATCCTCGACGCCAACAATGCTCCCGGTCCCGATACGATCGCCTTCGATATGGGCGGGGGCGGCCAGCAGACCATCCAGCCGATTTCGCCTTTGCCGACGATTACCGAGGCGGTCGTCGTCGACGGCGGGACGCAGCCCGGCTACGCCGGCACGCCGCTGATCGTCCTCAATGGCAGCCTCGCCGGCGGTACGGGACTGACCGTCAGGGCAGGCGGCAGTACGATCCGCGGCCTGGCGATCGATTCCTTCTCGACTGCCGGCATTAATCTGCAGTACGGCGACGGCAACGTGGTGGAAGGCAATTTTATCGGCGTCGATTCCACAGGAACGCAGATCCGCGGCAACAATAGCGGCATTTTGATCAACAACGGCTCGTCGGGCAACCGCATCGGAAGCGACGGCGATGGCGTCGGCGATTTGCAAGAACGCAATCTGATCTCCGGAAACGTCAATGGGGTATTGATCAGCGGTTCCGGCGCCGACGCGAACCTTGTGGCAGGCAATCTTGTGGGTACGGACGTGACCGGCACGGTTGCTCTGGCGAATACGTTTGCAGGCGTATCGATCTCCTATGGCCCCAGGAATAACGTCGTCGGAGTCGACGGTCATGGCGCCGACGCCGCCGCTCAGCGAAATGTGGTTTCCGGCAATCCGCGCGGCATTGTCGTTAATAATGCGGCGGCGAACGTCGTGGCGGGCAATTTCATCGGCACGGACGTCACGGGGACTCAATCTCTGGCGAACACCAATTTCGGCGTGGAACTCGTGAGCGCGCCGGACAATCGAATCGGCGCTAACGGCTCCGGCCCGGACGATGCCAGCGAACGCAACATCATCTCGGGCAACGCAAACGGCATTGCGCTATACAGCGGCTCGGATCGAACTGCCATCGCCGGCAACTATATCGGCGTCGACGTGACGGGAACTCAGCCGCTCGGTAACGTTACCGGCATCATCGTTGACGTGAACGTGTCGCAAACTCGAATTGGCGTCGACGGAGCCAGTGCAAATCCTTCCGGCCAGCGCAACCTCATTTCCGGCAACTCGACAGGACTCAACATCCGCGGCAACGACAATCTGGTAGCGGGAAACTACATCGGCCTCGATGTCAGCGGGGCGAGCGCGGTTGCTAACGTAACAGGGCTCGTTTTGAATGCTGGCGCTCAACGGAACCTGGTCGGTACGAATGCCGACGGGCAAGGCGACGAGTCGGAGCGGAATATTATTTCTGGCAACTCTGGGAAGGGCGTGCTCATTATTGGCCAAGGTACGACCGAAAACGTCGTCGCTGGCAATTACTTGGGCGTTGATATTACAGGCGAAAGTGCAGTAGGCAATCAGTGGGCCGTCGCGGTGCAATACGGCGCTCAGGATAACCGCATCGGCACGAATGGCGATGGCGTGAACGACGCGGCGGAACGGAACGTCATCTCCGGTAATTCGACGGGCATCTGGTTCTACGGCGCGGGAACCCAAGGCAACATTGCCGCAGGCAACTATATTGGCGTCGACGTCACCGGCGCGCGAGCTCTCGGCAATGGCTACATCGGCGTAAGGATTGAGGCAGGCGCCAGCCAGAACCTGATCGGCACGGACGGCCACAGCATCGATGATGTCGCAGAGAGCAACGTCATTTCCGCGAATGGGACGGGCGTTTATATCCAGGGAACCGGGACGGATGGCAACGTCGTTGCGGGCAATTTCATCGGCGTCGCGGCCGATGGGGCTCAACCGCTTGGCAACGCCTCCAACGGCGTCAAGATCGCCGCCGGGGCCCGCGGTAATCTGATCGGGGCTCTGCCGGCCGCGGCCGGCAACTTGATCGCCTATAACGCTGGCTCAGGAGTGGCGGTGGTTGATGATTCCCAGCAGAACGCAATTCGAGGCAACTCAATTTTCGAAAACGGCGCACTCGGAATCGATCTGGGCGGCGACGGCGTTACGCCTGGACAGCCTGCCGCGAGCAGCGGGCCCAACGCCTGGCAAAATGCTCCGGTGCTGACGTCGGCCGTGGTTGAGACGGCGGGGACTCGCCTGTCGGGTTCGCTTCTGGCGGAGCCGAATGCCGACTTTGAAATCGACCTCTACGCCAATGACCAGGCCGATCCGACCGGGCATGGCGAAGGGCAAGTCTACTTGACTTCCGTTACGGTAACGACCGATGCCGAGGGCAATGCCTCGTTTGACGCGGTTTTGCCCGCCGGCGCGAGTTGGAGCCGCGTAATCTCCGCGACGGCGACGTCTGCCGATGGGAATACGTCGGAGTTTTCCAGCGACGTTATCGTTCAGGCGGTTCCGACATTGAGCGTCGTCGACGACGGCGGCGCGTACAATGGCGGCGCGTTTGCGGCAACCGTCGCTATCGCCGGGCTGGACGGCTTGCCGTCCGCCAGTCTGGAAGGCATTGTTCCGACGTTGACCTATTTTGCAGGCGTCGATACGACCGGCGTCGCGCTGCCAGGCGCGCCGGTGGCGGCGGGCGTCTATACAGTCCGGGCCGAGTTCGCCGGCAGTCGCGATTATACAAGCGCGGTCGCTTCAGAGACTTTCGTCGTCGACAAGGCTCTGCTAACGGTAACGGCCAACGACGTAACTCGCCTGTTCGGCGTACAGAACCCGTCATTCACCGCTACGTTCAGCGGCTTCGTCAACGGCGAGACGCAAGCGGTCCTTAGCGGCGCTGCCAGCCTGACCACGGCGGCGACGGCGACTAGCCCGGCGGGCGTCTATCCCATCGCCGTAGCGGCAGGCGACCTGAATGCCGCCAACTACAATTTTGCATTTGTAAATGGCGCGTTGACCATCACGGTCGCCGGGTCTGTTTACGTGCTCGACCCGGCGGCCAGCGGCGCCGCGACGATTTCGGGAAATGCCAGTATCGATGTCCCTGGCGTATTCTTGATCGGCTCCAGTTCGCATACGGCCCTGCAGGTCCGCGGTAATGGTGCGATCGTTGCGGGCAGCGTCGAAATCGTGGGCGGATACAATGCCAGCCACAATGCGTCGATCACCCCGACGCCGACGACGGGCATTGCGCCGTTCGGCGATCCGCTTGCGTCCATTGCGGCGCCAAGCGCCGAGGGCATGACGAATTACGGTTCGGAGATTCTGGGAGCAAACGCCGCCGCCACGATCTCGCCGGGCGTCTACAGCCGCATCGCCGTATCAGGCAACGCCGCCTTGACGATGGCGCCGGGCATTTACATCATCGAAGGGGGAGGACTGAGCGTTACCGGCAACGCCAGTCTCCTGGGCAGCGGCGTCGTTATCGTCAACGCGGGAAGCGATTATCCGGTCGCCGGCGGCAATTATGGCAGCATCATGCTGAGCGGCAACGGCCGGATCGAGATCAGCGCACCCGTTGACGGCGACTACGCGGGAATTGCCCTTTATCAAACTCGCGACAATTCTCGCGACATTTCATTCAGCGGCAATGCCACGAGCGGCCTGGAAGGCACGATCTACGCCGCCACGGCAGCGGTGAACCTCAGCGGCAACGCGCGATTACACGGCTCGCTGGTAGCAAGAACCTTGGACTTTAGCGGAAACGCCTCGCAATCGATGGCCGGAGAAGAGCAACCGGCACACGCCGGCGGATTTTCCGCCGCGTTGCTGGAAGCGGTCTTCAGCTTTGCCGAACGCAAGATCGCTGAGCTCGTCCCGGAGATTCAGGGCGCGCTCGCGGCGTTTCGCGACCTGGTCGATGGGCCTTGCGATAACCTGGCGAGGAGCGTCGTTTTCGGTGAGCTGGCCAATGACTTGGAACTGGAAGGCGTTGCCGCCGCTCTCCCCCCGCAACTTGCTACGACCGGTTGCAGCGGACTGTTTGAGGCGAGCGAATGAAAGTTTGCGGCTCGTCTCAGGCGGACCGCTTGCGCCGGTCTAGCCGGCGATTTCCGGCAACTCGGCCAGGTAGGCGGGATGCACCTTTTTCAACCAGACGTAATCCTTGTCGATCTTGTTAGGCGCCACGGGCGGAACGGCGATTGCCGCATAAATCAAACCGCCGAGGAAGGCCAGTAGTCCGCCAATGAACAAGGCGGGAACGTAGGCAGGCGTCGGGCCGCCCATGTCACTGCTGGCGACGGTTCCGATCACGATGGCGGCAATGCCCGCCAGAATGATCAGCCAACTGGCGAGAATGGCGTTGCGGCGTTTGCGGCGATGAAGCTCGCACATGCCGATATCGATTTTCGCCGTTTGCCGTACGATCAGCACTACGATGAGGTAGATCCAGATGCTGGCCAGGATCAGCAGAAAAAATGCCGGATGGTGCCAGGAAAGCTTGCGCGTCAGCCGTCCGCCGCCGGCAGGCTGGTTGCACTTGACGCAACGATCCGGCAGTATCGCCTGTTTTTGCATCACGAGCAGGCGCCCGTCGCGCCATACGCCGCCGCCCGGTTCGGCCAGCAACGCTTGGGCAACCACGTCTTCTTGCGGCGCAGCGAATGGGTTGATGTCTGCCATGGGAGGTATTATAGCAATGCCCGCGAACGTCGCACTATTTTTGGATGCTCTACCGTCAGTAGGGTCGAATGCCCGGCGACAGCCCGCCGCTTTCCGGTTCACCCGCTATGCACTTCAACCTCCCGATCCTCGCCGGAGAGCGGCAACATGGTCCAGGCCGCATTACGACGATGTGACGCGTGGCAAGCGACGATCGTCTCGAGCGTGTGCAGCGAGTTCTCGGCCGGATCGGAAAACTCGCCGCTGCCATCGAGCCAGGCGACGATCTCCGCCATCGCGCGGTCCATGGAGCTTTCGCTGGTGGCGGGATTCGGCCACGTTTCCCTGCGGCCGTCCCAGAGCTCCAGCGTGATGCCAACCGCGCTGGCGATGGCGCGGCCCAAGGCGCCGTTGACGACGATGGCCGGCGGCACGCGAGAATAGTCGCCTGCGTCGAAGCTGCCCATCAGTCCGCCTTCATATCGCAGCAATCCCCAGCCGCCCGGATCGTGAAAGTCGGCGCCCCGGCAGTCGGGTCGGCGCGAGAGATCGAGCGTGGCCGACACGGCTGCGACGCGCCGGCTGACGAGCATGGCGGCGGCATTGAACATGTGCGTGCCGACATTGCCCAGCCGACCGGTCGGCCAGGCGATGGAGAGAGAGGTTAAATCG